>JBKPMA010000020.1:0-4400 GCA_046731935.1 Acidobacteriota bacterium | reverse complement strand
TCGCAAAGCTCACCGCATGGCGCGGTCGCGCGTCGTGCCGCGTTGCTTCAGCTGCGCCTCGAGGGCCTGTCCGCGTGCCGCCTCGCGCGCCGACTCCGCACCACGCCCCTCGCGTGAGTACACGTCGGCGAGCACGTAGTGGCCAAGCGGCGCGTACTCTGACCTCGGCGCAAGCTCGAGGCCCTTCTGCGCCAGCCGCGCGGCCTCGTCGAGCGTCTGGTTCAGGTCCACATACAGCTTCGCGAGAAACAGATGCCCCTCGGCGAAGTTCGGATTGGCCGCGATCGCCTGCTTGTACGCATCGACCTGCGCCGGGACGTCGCCGATCTGCGCGTACAGCCGTCCGAGATTGAACTGCGCCTTGTAACTCGCCGGGTAGAGCTCGATCTCGCGCTTGTATTCGGCAACGGCCGTTGTCAGGTCGCTCCGTTGCTCGGCGAGCAGAGCCAGATTGAAGTGCGCCAGCCGCACGTCGGTCTTGAGCGCAATGGCGGATTGAATTTCCTTCTCGGCCCCGGCGGTGTCGCCACTCTTCAACGCAATGATGCCGAGCGCGTTGCGCGCGGCGGCCATCGACGGCTGCACCTTCAGCGCCTGCTCGAGCTGCGCGCGCGCGTCTGCCAGCGCGCCGCGATCGATGAGCACCTGTGCCGCTTCGTAGCGGATCTGCGCGTTCTTCGGATCGAGCTCCAGGTATCGCTGATAGCCCACCAGCGCTTCGTCGTCTTTTCCGAGCTGCCGGTAAGCGTTGGCCATGTTGATGACCACGAGGTCGTAGTCTGACTTCAGGGCGAGCGCCTGCTTGTAGCTGTCAATCGCCTGCTCGAACTTCCGAAGGCGGTAGTACTCGTTGCCGAGCATGAACCAAGCGTCGATCACCTTTGGATCCTGGCGCGTGACCTCGATCAGCGACTTGATGGCTTCGTCGGAGTTCTTGTCGTGGCGCGAGAGATCCCGCGCGCGGGTCATCAGATTGAACAGATCGATCTTGTCCTTGGGATCCGCGAGCGCGGCGCGTTCCTTCGCATCGCCCGACACGAACGTGCCCACGTAGCCGAGCGAGGCCAGCCGATCGCGCGTGTCCGGATCGATCTCCGCAGGGGCGCGCGCTGAAGTGGCGCCCGACGTCAGGCGAGTCTCCAACTGGTGCAGATGCGCGGCCAGCTGCCCAGCCAGCGCACGTCGCTGCGGAAAGATATTGGTCGCTTCGCCAGGGTCCTTCTCGAGATCGTAGAGCTCCGGCTTCGGAGCCTCGATGTATTTGTATCGGCCGGCCCTGAGCGCCCTCAGATCGCTCCATCCGAAATGGAAGCGGGGATACACAGCTTCTGAGTAGGCCTCCAGCTCCAGACCGCTGCTCGCGCCGGTCATCAGCGACACGAGACTCTGTCCTTCGAACCTTTCGTTCGTCTGAATCCCGAGGAGATCGAGCACGGTCGGTTGGACGTCCACGCTGCGGACGACGTCGGCAACTCTGCGGCCGTGCATGGCGTCGTACGGAGCCCGGATCAGCAGCGGCACGCGCATGACGCTCTGGTAGACGAAGAAGCCGTGCGTGCCTTCCCCATGGTCGCCCAGGCTCTCGCCGTGATCGCCCATGACGACGACGATCGTCTTCTCGCGCAGCTGGTGGGCGTCGAGCCATGCGAGGAGACGTCCGACCTGCGAATCGACAAACGCAATCTCGCCGGCGTACGGTCGATCGGGGTAGCGCGACTTGAAGGGCTCGGGCGGATCGTACGGCGAGTGGGCGTCGTAGAAGTGGACCCACGCGAAGAATCGCGACGATCCGACAGTGTCGAGCCATTGGATCGCGTGATCCGCGACCTCGTCGCCCCGGCGCTCGACGCTGCTCAGCGAGACACTGCGGTACTTCGAGAGATCGAAGTCATCGAAGTACTTCTCGAAGCCTTGCGCCACCCCCCACTTGTGATCCAGCACATACGCCCCGACGAATCCCCCCGTCCGGAATCCCCGGCTCTTCAGCCGCTCCGCCATCGTCGTCTCGCGGTCGTCGAGAAAGAAGCCGCCGTTGTCCCGAACGCCGTGCGCGGGGGGCAGCTTGCTGGTGAAGATGGACGAGTGCGCCGGTAGCGTCAGCGGGGCAGAAGTCACCGCCTGCTCGAAGAGGACGCCCTCGTGGGCGATGCGATCGAGATTCGGCGTTTCAATGGCCTTGAACCCGTACGCTCCGAGGCGATCGGCACGCGTCGTGTCGAGCGTGACCAGGAGCACGTTCAGATCGGCAGGGCGCACGCCGGAGGGAAGACGGCCGAGACGAACTCCGGTCGGCGAACTCACCGGCCACATTCGGATCACGGACCACGCACCCAGCCCCAATATCACCAGGACCACGGACCAGAGCCATGGACGACGCCAGATCGGCGGGGCGGGGGGGCGAGCGGTGCCGGGCGGGCGTGATGTCGTCCGACGTCTGCGCGCCGTCATGGCCGACCCTGCACGGGCTGACGCCGTTCGACCCGCGTCAGCGCCCTGCGTGCGGCAGTCATGGTCGCATCGCTGGCCAGTGCGCGTTGATAATGTTGGCGCGCGCCGGGCCAGTCGCCGGCGTCTTCCGCGAGCCTGCCGAGCTCGTATTCGGCGACAGCGAGGCCCGGACTGAGGGCGAGCGCTTTCTGAAAGGCATCCGCCGCCTTGGCGCGGTCGCCGGCAGCACGCAACACCTCACCCTTGGTGAGATATCCGTAGAAGGTGTCCGGTTCCAGTACTAATCCCTTGTTCACGTGTTCGAGTGCCGCATCGAACTGGCGTTTCGCGGCCAGCGACTTCGCCACATCGTATTCGACGAGCGCTGTCTGCGGGCTCAACCGGTGCGCCTCGTCGAACTCGCGGATCGCCTCGTCGTGGGCTCCGCGTGCCGCGAGCGATCGACCGAGGTACTGATGTGCCTCGTAGCTGGCGGGAAAGCGATGGGCGAGATCCTTGAGTATGCGCTCAGCTTCGGGTTGGCGCCCCGCCTGCAGGGCGTCGACCCCTTCTGTGAACCGCGCCACGTAGTCCACGTACCCGGCGATCTGAGTCTTTGGATCGGCACCGGCCGCAGCGCCGAGCTCGACGTGGCCAGACACGTACCCAAGCGATCGGAGCCGCTCGGCCTCGACCGATTTGACCGGCGAAGTCGTGGCGGCGGCGTCTTCTGACGAGGGACCACCGAGCGTGGCGAGCGCCTTCGACAGCGCAGCGGCCGTCTCCCGCCGTTGTGAGAAGAGGTTCGCGCGTTCACCCGGATCAGCGCGAACATCATAAAGCTCGGGGTCTGGCGCCTCCACGAACTTGAACTGACCGTTGCGGACAGCACGCAGCTCGCTCCAGCCGAAATGCAGCCGCCCGAAGAGGGTCTCCGAGTACGAGGATGGAGCAGGTCCACCGGCCTGACCCGCGATGACGGATCGCAGGCTGACGCCATCTAATCCAACCGGCAGTGGCACGTGGGCCCAGTCGAGCACCGTCGGCACGATGTCCACGTGACGGACCTGCTGCGCCACACGACCTCCGGCTCGTATCGACGGACCGGCCACGATCAGCGGCACGCGCAGCGTCGCGTCGTAGAGAAGAAGGCCGTGCTCCATCTCGCCATGCTCGCCCAGGCTCTCGCCGTGGTCGGCGGTGGCGATCACCAGCGCGTTCCTGGATTTCGTGTCCACAGCCCGCAGCACTTCGCCAACGGCCCAATCACTGGTGGCAATCTCGGCCTCGTATGGTTTTCCCGGAAAGCGCGAGCCGAAGGCGGGCGGCGGATCGTAGGGCGCATGCGGGTCGTAGAGGTGCACCCAGAGAAAGAACGGGTGGCCGACGGTCGCCAGCCAGCCGATGGCGTCGCGCGCCACTTCGGGCCCACGACGCTGCAAGCCGGGAAGGGAAGGATGTGGTCCCGAGGCGTCGAAGCGATCGCCATAGGTCTCGAATCCCCGGGCCAGGCCCGTGTTCCGGTTGAGCACGTACGACGCCACGAACGCCGCGGTGTGATAGCCGCGCTCTCGAAGCAGTTCGGCCAGCGTGCGCGAGCGGGGCGACAGTACGAATCCGCCGTTGTCCCGCAGCGTATGGTGCGGCGGGTACAGCCCCGTGAGGATCGATGCGTGAGACGGGGCGGTCAGCGGGACGTGGGCAGTCGCGCCCATGAAGGTGATGCCGCGGCCGGCCAGACGATCCAAATTGGGCGTGGTTTCCGGGCGTCCGCCATACGCTCCCACGCGATCGGCGCGGAGCGTGTCAATGGTGATGAGCACCACGTCCGGCGGTGGCGGCACCACCTGGTCCGCCTGCTGCCGTGCACACCCGCTCAGTACACACGCTGCCACGTGAGCGATGACGACGAGCAGCAAGGCGCGGTACACGACCTGTCTCTTATACACATCTGACGCTGCCGACGACTAGTG
>JBKPMA010000019.1:0-20610 GCA_046731935.1 Acidobacteriota bacterium | reverse complement strand
ACCACCGGCTCATCGACGGCGCCGACGCGATTCGCTTTTTGCGTTGGGTCTGCGATGCGCTCGAACAGCCGTTCGTGATGGCGCTTCAGGGGTAATTACTCGATCGAGGCAATGACGATTGCAGATTGAGGAATGACGAATAGCCCGTACCCGGGCTCGTTGCGCCTGGCGTCCCAGCAATCGTCAATCGGCAATCGTGATTACGGCCCGTCGTCGTAGCGGGCCAATCGTCATTCTTCAATCTGCATTCCTCACTGCTTCCCGTCTTTATGTCCACTCACTCCACTGACCTTGCTGTCCTCGGCGCTGGCCCGGGAGGCTACGCCGCTGCGTTCCTTGCTGCCGATCTCGGGATGAAGGTGGCGCTCATCGATACGGAGCCCAATCCCGGTGGCGTCTGTGTGTACCGCGGGTGCATTCCGTCGAAAGCGCTGCTCCACGCGGCGAAGCTCCTGACCGAAGCGAAGCACGCGTCGGCGTGGGGCCTGCATTTCGGCGAGCCGCGGATCGAGATCGACAAGCTGCGAGGCTGGAAGGATCAGGTCGTCTCGAAGCTCACTGGCGGCACGGGGCAGCTGAGCAAGCTGCGGAAAGTGCAGTACATCCAGGGACGCGCCTCGATCAGCGACGCCACGTCGTTCGAGGTCGAGACAGCGCGCGGTCGCGAGCACGTCGAATTCAAGCATGCCATCCTCGCCACGGGATCGCGTCCGGCGACGGTTCCATCGCTCGCCATCGGCAGCACGCGCGTGATGGACTCGACAAGCGCGCTCGAGCTTGCCGACGTCCCGGGCCGTCTCCTCGTCGTGGGCGGCGGGTACATTGGACTCGAGCTCGGGACGGTCTACGCGGCGCTGGGATCGAAAGTGACCGTCGTCGAGATGCTGCCTGGCCTGCTGCCGGGCGCCGACCGCGATCTCGTGAACGTGCTGGCCAAGCGCGTCGACGCGATGTGCGAGCACGTGTACCTGAGCACGAAGGTCGTGGCGCTTCGCGAAGAGGCGGATGGACTCCACGTGACGCTCGAAAACGAAAACCTCGAGCGGCGTGAGGAGCTGTTTGACAAGGTGCTCGTGTCGGTCGGCCGCAAGCCGAATTCAGCGATCCCAGGGCTGGACAAGACGAAGGTCGAAGTCGACGCACGCGGCTTCATCAAGGTCGATGCGCGGCTGCAGACAGCCGAGCCGACGATCTACGCGATCGGTGATGTCGTGGGCGAGCCGATGCTCGCGCACAAGGCCTCGCACGAAGGACGCGTGGCCGTCGAAGCCATTCACGGCGAGGACGTCGTCTTTGCGCCGGCAGCGATTCCCGCCGTCGTTTTCACGGACCCCGAACTCGCCTGGTGCGGCCTCACCGAGGAGCAGGCGAAGAAGGAAGGCCGCCGAGTCGAGATCGCCAAGTTCCCATGGGGCGCATCGGGACGCGCGATGACGCTCGATCGCACCGACGGGCTGACGAAGCTGGTGATCGAGCCCGGCACGGAGCGCGTGCTCGGCGTCGGACTGGTAGGGTCCGGTGCAGGGGAGCTCATAGCTGAAGGCGTGCTTGCCATCGAGATGGGCGCCGTCGTGTCAGACCTGAAGATGACCATTCACCCGCATCCCACGCTGTCGGAGACAGTCATGGAAGCCGGCGAGATCTTCTTCGGCCAGAGCACGCACGCATACCGCCCGCGGAAGAAATAGACGCGGGCGACGGACTACAGGCGTCAGGCTACAGGCTACAGGCGACAGGCCTGGACAATGCCAGCAGCCCGTAGCCTGCAGCCTGCAGCCTGACTACGGCATCTTGCCCTTCGTCCCGGTTTTGACTCTCAAGAGCCCTTTGTTCGCCGTGATGTAGAGCACGGATCCGTCTTCGCCTCCCCACGCGACGTTCGCCGTGGGAACGCCGGTGTCGATCCGGCCGAGGGGCGTGCCGTCGGGAAGGATGATCCACACTCCGCCCGGTCCCGTGGCCCAGAGGCGTCCGTCCACGTCCACCTTCATCCCGTCCGGCAGGCCGGGCTTGCCGGCCTTCACTTCCGACGTCTCGTCGATCACGACTTTGCCCGGTCCAATCGTGCCGTCATCTTTGACAGGATACGCGGTGATGATGGCTTCCTCGGGCCAGGACTGCGCGACATAGAGGGTCTTCTCGTCGGGCGAGAACGCCAGCCCGTTGGGCGCTTTCAGTTCCTTCGTGAGCAGGGTGATGCTGCCGTCGGGCTTCACGCGGTAGACGCCGGTGAAAGGCAGCTCACGCGCGGGGTCGTCGAAGGTCTTCGGGAGTCCGTAGGCCGGGTCGGTGAAGTAGAGATCGCCGTTCGACTTGAACACCAGATCGTTGGGGCTGTTCAAGCGCTTGCCTTCGAATTTGTCCGCGACGCTCGTGAGCCGCCCCGGTGCGTCGAGACGCGCGATGCGGCGATCGCCGTGCTGGCAGAGTACGAGGCGTCCCTTCGAATCGAACGTCAGCCCGTTGCTGCCGGGCTCGCGCCCGGTGAACGGCGCGCTGCCGCTATAGCCGGACGGCCGCAGGAAGTCGCTGATACCAGCGCCTTCCTTCCAGCGCTCGATGACGTTGTTCGGAATGTCCGAGAACAGCAGCACCTTGTTGGCGCGATCCCACACCGGACCTTCCGCCCACGCAAAGCCATCCGCGAGCTTCTCGATGACCGTGCTTTGGGGCAGCAGCGCATCGAGGCGCGGATCCAGGCGGACGATCGTCGGAGGACCCTCGGCGGGCTGGGCAGTCGGAGACATGACGAATCCCGCCAGCAGCATGGCTGGCAGCAGAATGGTGGCGCGCCGGCGCGCCTGACTCGGTGTGGGCATCTCGCGCTCCTGCTCGGTGCGCGCGCCGGGACAGGAGCTGCCAGGCGCCGCAGCCCGCCAAGCATACTGCTGGTAGCGGGGCTGCGCGCAAGCACGCGAGTTCAGGGTTTGCGCGGCGTGGGTACTCGGCGGGGGCTCCAGATGACGGCGTGTACCTGGCCATCGGCGGTCGCCGAGCTCCCGACAATCTGCCCTCGAGTGTTGACACCATTCGGGACGGGTTGATCGATCCCGCCGAGCGACGGGAGCCTGCTGAATGTTCCGCGTACGATGTTCCACGCAAGTGCTTGCGAGGGAGCCTCCCCTATCAGCACGGCAACGCCACTGTTGTTGATATCCACACCCTGGCTGATCAGCGCGCGAAGGATGTGCGGCCGTCCGGTTCGCGTCCAGATCGTGGTGTACCGCGGCTTGAACTCTCCAGTCTCCACAGAGCCGATGATCACGCCCCAGTCATTGATGTGGCGCGGAATCACCGACGTGAAACCCGTCGGCGAGCTGACCGGCTGCAAGAGCGTGTAGTCCGACTGGCTTCGCCGCCACACGGCGCCGTTGCTCTGCGATCCCTGGCTGACCGTGCCGACGATGTCGCCGGCCTCGTTGATGTCGGTCACGAATCCGCTGCCGCCTGGCGTCACGTGCAGCCGCCGCACGCCCCCGCGTGACACGACGCAGGGGTCTGGGCCCTCGGATTCGCACTGGCCCACGATCACGCCGTGATTGTTGATAGCGGTGGGTTGGAGCGTGCCGAGCTCTTTCACGCCGCCCTCGCGCGTCCACAGAAAGCCAACCAGCGCAAAATCGCGAAAGAAATAGCCGACGACCTGGCCCTTGTCGTTGATGTCGATCGCGGTACCGGGAAGGTCCACGATCTTGATGAACCCGGTATCCGCGCTCCAGTAGATCGGGACTGCCTCGCCCGCGGCGGTGCGGCCCATGCCCACGACCTCGCCGTGGTCGTTGATGGCCTGACCGACAGTCAACCCTTGATCGTCGACGGAGCCGAGATCGTGTGCCTCGTAGATGACGCGATCGTTCGGCGCCGCGGCGGATGCATGAGACGGCGAGACGGCCAGGGCGGTGACAAGGATGAGCGCACGCATGGCAGGTTCTCCGGGGAATTCGCGCGAGCATTTGCGGCGCGTGGTGCGGAGCGGCAAGGCTAGTGACCGTGCGATCCCCGCGTCAAGCTCTTGCGGGCTTTTCGGCGAGTGTGGTGAGATGCGTGGGCGCAAACGGTCGTTCGCGCCAACGAGTCCGTGGACGCAACGCAGGAGATGTCTGATGGCCAGTAGTGCGGTCGCGGCGGAGTGGACGCCGCCTGTTCCACGCCCGGCAGAGACGAAGCGGTATCTCGCGCTCGACGCTTATCGCGGCTTCATCATGTTGATGCTGGCGTCAGAGGGCCTCGGCTTCTCGGTATTGAAGAACGATCCCACATGGGGGCGCGTGGCGGGATGGTTCGATCACGTGCCCTGGGACGGTCTCGTCTTCTGGGATCTGATCCAGCCGGCGTTCATGTTCATGGTGGGGGTCGCCATGCCGTTTGCGCTCGCGGCGCGGAAGGCGAAGGGCGCGTCGGAACGCGACAACTTCCACCACGTCATCGCGCGATCCATCCGGCTCACGATCCTCAGTCAGATTCTGATCTGCGTGGGCTCGGGTCAGATCAAGCTGCAGATGATCATCGTCCTCTCGCAGATCGCGTTCACGTACTTCTTGAGCTACCTGATCATGCAGTGGAAGTGGCGATGGCAGGTCGTCACGGCGATCGGACTCCTGGTCTTCTGGATGGCGCTGCTGTTCGCTTTCCCTGGCCCCGATGGACCGTACTCCAAGACCGGACACGTAGGCCTCGTCGTCGACCGCTGGATCTTCCACTACGACTACGACCCGGCGTACTCGAGCCTGAATTTCATCGCAAGCACGGTGTGGACGCTCACAGGCGTCTGGACTGGGCAGCTGTTGATGGGACCGCTGCCGAGCGGCGAGAAGCTGCAGCGGCTGGCAGCGGGCATGGTGTTCTCGTTCGCGGCGGGACTGCTGCTCGGCGTGTGGATTCCGATGATCAAGCAACTCGTGACGCCGTCGTTCGTCCTCTACAGCCTCGGCTGGGTGCTCTTCATGCTGATCGGGTTCTACGTCGTGATCGAGGTGCTGGGCTACCGGTGGTGGACGTTCCCCCTCGTCGTCTTCGGCGCCAACTCGATCTTTATCTACTCGTTCAACATGGTGCTGCGGGAGTGGCTCGACAACGCCGTCGGCGTGTTCACGTTCCACTACAGGGGGATTGGCACGCTCGCACCGGTCGCGCAGTCAGTCACAGTGCTGGCGGTGCTGTGGTCGCTCTGTTATTGGATGTACCGGCGGAAGATCTTCATCAAACTCTGACGCTGGCAATGACGAATGCAGATTGACGAATGACGAATAGCCCTTCGGCCAATCTGCAATCGTCAATCTGCAATCGTCAGTGCACGGTCCTTTGCAGCCAAAGCGTCCGCCTGTTCGTGCGCGTGGTAGGAGCTCCGCACGAGAGGGCCTGATTCGACGTGGCCGAAGCCGAGATCGAGCGCGATCCGCTTCAGCTCGGCGAATTCGCCGGGCGTGTAATAGCGGACCATCGTGAGATGCGAGGCGGTGGGCCGTAGGTATTGGCCGATCGTCAGGATCGAGACGCCGACGCTGCGGAGGTCCCGCAGCGTCTCGACGAGCTCATCCCACTCCTCGCCGAGACCGACCATCAGACCGGTCTTCGTCGGAATGGTCGGCGCGTACGTGCGGGCCCGCTCGAGCAGCTCCAACGTTCGCGTGTACCGGCCGCCGGTACGGGCGATCCGATACAGTCGCGGCACGGTCTCGGTGTTGTGGTTAAGGACGTCCGGCCCCGCATCGAGCACGGCTCGGAGCGGCGCCTCCCGACCCTGGAAATCTGGGATCAGAACCTCGAGGCGGCAGTCCGGGCGGCTCGCGCGGACGCGGCGAATCGTCTCGGCGAAGATTCCAGAGCCGCCATCCTCCAGGTCGTCCCGATCGACCGACGTGATGACGACGTACTGGAGAGCGAGCGTATCAATGGCCGCTGCAATCCGCGCCGGTTCCGCGAGGTCGAGCTCGGCAGGCTTGCCGTGTGGCACCGCACAGTAGCCGCATGCCCGGGTGCACACGTCGCCCAGGATCATGAACGTCGCCGTCCCGTGGTGCCAGCATTCTCCGATGTTCGGACACCGGGCTTCCTCACAGACGGTATTGAGCTTGAGATCGCGCATCAAGCCCTTGAGCCGCTGATAGTTGGGAGATCCGGGCGCGCGCACTTTCAGCCACTCGGGCTTCTGCTCCCGCGACGGTCCCGGCGTGATGTCACGGGGACGGATTATCCGTAGAGGAGCAACGGTCATGGGGACCCATCAATGATAACTCGAAGGGCGTGGCTGACCCGCTGAAGGGCGGAGCCTGCAGCCTGAAGCCTGCAGCCTGTCATTGCGCCGTCTCTCCCGGTTTCAGGTCGATCACCTGCACGCCAGTCATGTCCACGAGCGCCTTGAGAGCGGCAGGAGTGCCAGTCAGGAGTGGGAAGGTGCCGTGATGGATCGGCAGCACCTGCGCCACGCCGAGCATCTCGCACGCCCTGGCAGCCTGCTCGGGACCCATCGTGAACACGTCGCCGATCGGCAGGCAGGCGAGCTGAGGCTTGTACAGTTCGCCAATCAGCCGCATATCGCCGAAGAGTCCGGTATCTCCGGCGAAGTACACGGTCGGCGCTCCGGGCGCTCGCAGGATGAAGCCTGCCGCCTCTCCGAGATACACCGTCGTCCCCTGGTCGTCGTAGCTGCTGCTGTGCTCCGCGTTCACCATCGTGATCTGCACGTCGCCCACTTGCACGGTGCCGCCTTTGTTCATGGGCTTCGTGTTGCGCACGCCTTTTTTGCCGAGCCACGTGCAGATCTCGAAGTTCGAGACAACCGTCGCACCCGTGGCGCGCGCGACGCCTTCGGCATCCTCGATGTGATCGCTGTGCCCATGGGAGACCAGCACGCCGTCGAGCGGGGACGGGTGGTGCCACTGCGGGGGACAGGCAGGGTTCGTTGCAAGCCAGGGATCCGCGAGCAGCCGTGTGTTCCCGGGGGATTGAAAGAGACAGGTCGCGTGGCCGAGCCACGTAATCGTGAGTGTGCCCATGGCCGCAGTGTAGCGTTAGCGGATGACTGGTCGCTCACGCGCTGAGTGCCCCGGACGTTACTCCGCCGCAAGCGCCGAGCTGGGCGCGATCCTCGCCGCGCGCCAGGATGGGAGCATGCAGGCAGCGAGGCAGACGGTCGCCAGTACTGCGGCTGTCACGACGACGATCGACGCAGGCAGCGGTGGAACCTGGAACAGCAGCGCCTGCATCGCGCGGCCGGTCATCCAGGCGCCTGCGATGCCGACGATTGACCCACCTGCGATCAGCCGGCCCGCAAGCGCGACGAACTGACGGCGCACCTGGTCCGGCCGTGCGCCAAGCGCCATGCGCAGCGCGATCTCGCGGCGCCGCTGCACGACGGCGTAGCCGAGCACGCCGTACGACCCGATTGCCGTCAGCAGCAGCGCAATGAGCGCGTAGAGCATCGCGAGCACTGCCGGCGATCGACGCGTGATCAAGCTGTCAGCAATCCGGGTGTCCATCGATCGGATGTTGTTCACGGGCAACTCGGGATCGAGGCCCCGAACAACCCGCTGCAGCGTCCGAGCGAAGGCGTCCGGTTCCTGGCTGGTCTTTGTGACAACGTACAGCGCGTTGTCGAAGCGCTCCGCGTACGGGTAGTACACGGCGCCGAGTGCGTCTTGCTCAGATAACGCCGCCTGCTTCACCGCGCCGACGACGCCCACGACGGTATACGCCTCGGTATCCGGACCTTCCTCCGAACCGAGAAAGAGCTTCTGTCCGATCGCGTTGCCCGCCGGCCAGTATCGGCGCGCAAAATCCTCGTCCACGACCGACACGTGATTGCCGAGCCGGGCGTCGTCGCCGGTCAGCGCGCGACCGCTGACGATCGGGACACGTAGAGCGGCAAAATAGTCGCCCGCGACGGCGTACGCGTAGTTGGCCCTGATTGACTCTCCCGGTGGCAGCACGAACCCTTTCACCGTCGCGGCACTCCGATTGCTATTGCCGCTGAGTGGAATGTTCGTGGACACTCCGGCGGCGACAACCCCCGGTTGGGAATGCAGTGAGTCCATCATGCGGTCGATGAAGACCAGTCGATCAGCGATCTTGGCGTATCGCGCCCACGGCAGCGACACCTGGCCGGTCAATACATGCGCCGATTGGAATCCCGGAGCCACGCGGCTCAGATTCATCAGGCTCGTGGCCAACAAGCCGGCCCCTGCGAGAAGCACGAACGACAGTGCGATCTGCGTGATGAGGAACGCGTGGCGCAGCCGCTGCGCACTGCGGCTCGCGGTTGTTCCCCGCGCCTGCGCGTGCAGTGCAGACGAGGAGTAGTTCCTGACGCTATACCACGCTATTGGCAGCGCCATCGCCAGCCCGGTTGCGAGCGCTGCGGCGATCGCAGCCACCGCCAGGCGAACGTCGAATCCGAGGTGAGCGCCGAGCGGAAGGCGACTGCTGCCCAGAGTTACGAGCAGACGGATGCCGGCAGCTCCGAGCGCCACGCCCGCGATTCCGCCGATCAGCGTGAGCAGCGCGGTCTCGGCGGCCACTTCCGCCACGATGTGCCGGCGCGCGGCCCCGAGCGCCTGCCGCACCGCAAACTCCTTGAGTCTGGCAGTCGCGCGGATCAGCAGCAGATTGGTCACGTTGACGCCGCCGATCACGAGCAGGAACAACACGCCTGCCTGCACCAGGAGCAGCATCGGACGGACGGCCGCCACATGCGATCCGTGCAGCGATACGACAAGTGATCGGAAGCCAGCGTCTGCGATGAGCTTCGCCTGACGATCCGTTCGCTCGACGACGGCGTTATGGGCGTCGATCTGCGCCTGAGCGAGGGCGACGCTGGCGCCCGCCGCCAGCCGGGCGATCATCCGGGTGGAGTTGCCAGAATGCCGCATGTCCGGAGTGCGCTCGTCGGCGCCCGACGCCAGCGGCAGGTAGATTCGGCTTCTCGACGACAGGAAGCGGAACGACCGCGGCAGCACGCCGACGATGGTCGCAGGACTTCCGTCAATTCGAATGGAACGCCCCAGTACGCTCGCCGCGCCCCCGAAGTGCTCCTGCCAGTACTCGTACGACACGATCGCCGAGTTCGCGGTTTCGTAAGTCATTTCCGCGTCTGTGAACGCACGTCCGACGAGCGGCGACGTGCCGAGCGTGTCGAAGAACTCTGGGGAGACCCGCGTGATGAACTCGCGCTCCGTCTGGCCTGTCTGTCCAACGATCACGGCGCCATCGCGATAGGCGGCCAGACCGCTGAACGCGCTCAATCGGCCGCGGCGTTCGTAGTAGTTCGTGATCGAACACCCATCGTCTGGTACACCTGCCCGTGGGTAGGTGTTGTAAATCGAGACCAGCTGGTCCGCATTGGGAAAGGGCAGCGGCCGCAGGAGAATTGCATCCACGACTGCAAAGATCGTGAGGCAGGCACCGAAGCACACGGCCAGTGTGGCGACTGACGTCGCGGTGAACACGGGTGCCTTCCACAGCAGCCGGAGTGCGTACCGCAGATGCTGGTGGGCTTCGTCGAATACACGGAGGCCCCGCGCGTCCCGACAGTCCGCCTTCACGTTGTCGACGTTGCCGAACTCGATCCGCGCCTGGCGCCGGGCGGCGGCGGGACTCGCGCCGGCCGCGATCAGATCCGCGACATAACGGTCGATGTGGTCCCGAATCTCGTCGGCGAGCGTGTCTTCGAACTCCGGCCGGCCGCGCAGGGCCCGCCACAGTGTGGACAGTCGGCTCCACATATCACACCTCGTCGGGAGTCGTGTTGAGCGCCGCGCCGATGGCGGCTGTCAGGCGATTCCATCCGTCGGTCTCCTGGCGGAGGCGGCGGTGTCCGCTCGCCGTGACGGTGTAGTACTTCGCGCGGCGGCCGTTCTCGCTCTGTCCCCACTCCGCCGCGATGAGGCCCTGCGTCTCGAGCCGGTACAGGGCCGGGTAGAGTGAGCCTTGCGGAATGTCGAGGGCGTCGCCTGAGATCTGTTTGATGCGAAGCAGCACGCCGTATCCGTGCAGAGGCCGTAGTGAGACGGCCTTCAGGATCAGCATGTCGAGCGTGCCGGGCAGGACGTCGACCGTCTTTCCCACGCTGTCTCCTAGGTAGACTAGGAGTATGAACGGCTTCTCCTAGTCTGTCAAGGAGAGACGAGGCAGGCGCGGAAAAGGTTCGCGGCCGAGAGCTCCAGTTGCCCCGTTCAATCGTTGTGGGGTTCTCTACGACTCGATGCGGTACTTCGCGACGTAATAGCTGAGCGCTCGCTGGCTGATGCCCATCAGTTCAGCGGCATCTTTCTTCACGCCGCCGGCCTGATCGAGTGCCCGGCGCAATGTCTCCCGCTCGGCCCACTCGATGTTCTGATGCAGTCGCAGCGAGGGCAGGCCCGAGGCCGACGGCGTCGGTGGACCCGCAACAGCGACGTTGCGCGCGGTCACCGAATGCGTCGTCGAGGACAGGACCACTGCGCGCTCGATGATGTTCTCGAGCTCACGGACATTGCCGGGCCAGTCGTTCTGTTGAAGCGCTGGCAGCACACCGTCTTCGATGCGGTCGATCCTGCGGCCAGAGCGTTGAGCGTGCTTCCGGATGAAGTGTTCCACCAGCACCGGGATGTCTTCTCGCCGATCGCGGAGCGGAGGGATGTGGATGGGAATGACGTTGAGCCGGTAGAAGAGGTCGTCGAGGAACCGGCCTTCCGCGACCATCTGCCGCAGGTCGCGATTGGTTGCCGCGATGACGCGCACATCCACGCGCTCTGTCCGTTCGGCGCCGAGCGGTTCGAACTCGCGCTCCTGCAGGACGCGCAGCAGCTTGGCCTGAAGCGCCGGTCCCATCATTCCGATCTCGTCCAGGAAGATGCTGCCGCCGTCCGCCAACGCGAACTTGCCCTTCTTGCTCGTGGTGGCGCCCGTGAACGCCCCGCGAACGTGCCCGAACAGCTCCGATTCGAGGAGCGTGTCTGGAATCGCCGCACAGTTCACTTTGATGAGCGGCATGGCGCGCTGCGCGCTGCGCGCGTGGATCGCGCGTGCGACCAGCTCCTTGCCCGTCCCGGTCTCGCCTGTCAGGAGCACGGTGCTCTTGGTTTCGGCCACCAGCTCGGCGCGATCGATCACTTCCTGCATCGCGCGGCTGCGTCCGACGATGCCGTAGTGATCGAATGCCTCGTCGAGCTCGCTGATCAGATAGCGGTGCTGGCGGCGCAGACGCTGGTGCTCGACCGCCCGGGTCACGACGACGAGCAGTTCGTCCACCTCGAATGGTTTCTGCAGGTAATCGAGCGCTCCGAGCTTCATGGCTTCGATGGCGCTCTCGACCGTCGCATGGGCGGTCATCATGACGATCTGTGGCCGCTCGGTCTCGGCACTGCCGGCCACCAGCTCCCGAATGACCTCCAGCCCGGTAAGGTCCGACATCAGATTGTCGATCACCAGCACGTCGAACGACTGGGCGGCCATCGCCGCCTGAGCCGCGCGTCCACCCGGTGCTTCCGTGACAAGGTGCCCCTCAGCGCGCAGTGCGCGTCCAACGGTCTTTCGAATTTTTTCCTCGTCGTCTACGAGGAGGATCGATCCAGTAGCGGTCATGAGTCACTCTGCGGCCTGGCGGAGGCCACCGGCCGAAGCGGCAGGTCCACATCCACGATCGTGCCGGCGCCCCCGGCCCGTATCGCAATAGTACCTCCGAGGCCCTCGATGATGTTTCGCGCGATCGGGAGTCCGAGACCTGTGCCCGAACGTTTCGTCGTGAAGTACGGCTCGAAGATCTGCGCCATGTGTTCGGCCGGTATGCCACCGCCGCGGTCGCTGATGTTGATGTGCGCGCGCGCGCCGCGCGCACTCGTTGCAATCACCACGTCATCAGCCGCGGGTGCGAGAGGCTCGCCTTCCGTGTCTGCGTGGCGCCTACGCGCGATGACTGCCTGACGCGCATTCGCCAGGAGGTTGATCAGCGCCGCCCGCAGGCGCTCGGCATCCGTGACGATTTCGATCTGGCTGGTCCTCGTCGTGATGGAAGGACCCTCGGGCTCGCTCGCCTGGACTGCCGTCGCGGCCTCGCTGCACAGGCGCCCCAGATCCGTTGCCGCGAAGTCGAACTGCAGGGGGCGCGCGAAGTCGAGGACGTCGTGGACGATGCGGTTGAGCCGCCCGACCTGTTCGTCGATGTCGCTCACGGCTTCGCGCTGCTCGGACTCCGCGACGCCGGGGCGCATCGAACGAAGCGCGCCCTTGATGATCATCAGGGGATTCCGCACTTCATGCGCAACGATGGTCGACAGCCGGCCGAGCGCCAGCAGCCTGTCGCGCTGCGCCGTCTCGCGCTGCACGCGGGCGACCGACTCGGTCAGGTTGTTGAAGGTCGCGGCCACGAGCTGCGCATCTTCATCCTGCCACCAGCTGGGGCCGGGAAGGTCGATCTTCCGGGTGAGATCGCCGGTCGCCGCAACTTCGCGCATGGTCGCTGTGATCGTGCCGAGAGGGCGCGTCATGGATCGCGAGACCGCGTAGCTGAGGACCGTCGCCAGTACGATGGCGAGCACCGCCGTCGTCAGCAGCGCGACGTTGATCGTCCGCAGCCCGCGCAGTTGACTCGTCACCGAGCGCAGCACGAGCACCGATGGCGTCCGCGCATCCGAGGCCCCGTCCTGGAGACGCAAGGGCAGGCCGGTGACGGCGTAGTCTTCCGAGCCGAGCCGGATGTACGACACGCCGGTACCAGCGGGCATGCCTGCGAGCCTGCCGCGCACGTCGGAAGGGAGCGTCGCGGCGACGATTCTGCCGTTCATTGCAAACGCGATGTCGCTGCCGGTCGCCCGTTTCAACTGCTCGGCGCGTTGATCGTCCAGCAGGAAGCCGGCCGTGAGCGTGCCGAATACCTCCGGTTCCACGCGGTCGACATAGACCGGCACGGTCACCACCTGCATGATGCCGCGCCGGTCCAGCCAGAACGCCGTGCCCTCGTGACCCGCAAGGCCTTGCGCGATCGTTGGCAGCGATGAGGGTGAGGGAATATCGGAGGGGCCTGCCAGCCTGGCGCCCCGGCGGTCCGTAATGAGCAGGAGATCCGCTTCGAGCTGCAACTGCCGCTGATAGTCATCGATTAGCTGCGCGACCGTGACCGGATCCTGCGTGTCCATCGCGCTCTTGAGCCGCGGTAGATCCGCGACCAACCTCGCGAGCAGTACGTACTGGCGTCCGAGCGCCGTCCGCTGCTGGTCGACCAGGGCAGCAGATTCGACCAGGTCCCGCGAGACACCGGTTTCGGTCTCACGCGTGACGCTGGCACTGACGAGATACACGGCGAGCGCGACCGTGACCACCGCGAGCGCGGCACTCGCCAGGAAGATCCGGTTGGTGAGCGAGGCCAGGACTTTCATCGCACCGTGAAGTTCAACTCGGGGGCTCGCTGCTCCGGACCGATCGTCACCGATCCCTGATCGCGCACCGCTCCCTCATACCACGCCGACAGCGTGTAGGTCCCTGTGGGGACGCCGTCGATCTCGTAGCGGCCGTCCGCGTCGGTCACGGCGAAGAAGCGATGGTTGAACACGAGGATGAACGCGTTCATGTGCGAGTGAATGTCACAGAACACTCTGACGATTCCAGGACGATCGAAGAGGATCGACTTGGATCGTCCGGTACCATACCGTCCGAGATCGAACCGCTTCGTCTTCGACAGGGAGAACACGTTGTGGTACGTGCGGTCGCTGTTCGGGAAATCGACGACCGTGCCGACCGTGATGGCCAGCAGGTGCGGCACGAAGGTCTCGTTGCGCTGATCGAGCGTCGCATGCGGGCTCTCGCGATCTTCGAACGCGCCGCGCGGCGCAGTCTCGAAGTAGACGACGGCGCGGCGATCACGCGGCGACTCGTGCGCCATTGTCTCGCCGGGCTCCGACGCGGTCACGCGTCGCTCGATTGGCGACGCGGGGCGCTGGATGTCCACATGGCCTCGAATGCTTCCGGGACCCGATTGCGCGAGGACACGTCCAGCCGGCCCGCCAATGGCAGCCAGTGCCAGCGCCAGCAGGCTGAGTCCGGAGATGCTGTGTTTCAAAACCACAACACCGCCTGCAGCGAGGGGAGTGTGAGCGCCGGGACACGCGCGGTGTCCCGGGTGTTGTGCTGGATGGTGGCTTTGATGAGCAGCCAGCGCGTCAGGCTGTAGCCGACACCCGCCTCGACCCGCGACACGGGAGCATCCCAGGTCGTCTTGCCGAGGCTCGTGTGGATGTCGCTGAAGGTCATGTGATCGTATCGGGCCGCCGCGTACAGACCCGGGACAATCTTGTAGCGGCCTTCCGCGTACCAGGCGATCGACCCGAGCGGGCGATCGATCACTGGCTGATCGATCACGGGCAACCGCCAGTCGCTCGCGACGACTTCGGCGCGGACCAGCCAGTACTCACGCGAGTACTCCGCGTCCGCACCCCAGGCACGTTGTGGAAATCGACGGTGCTGCTGCGCCGGCGGCAGCAGGTCGGCGACGGATTGCTCGAGGAAGTGGCCCGACGCCGCCGATGCCCCGAGCACGAGTCCGATGGCCGGCCGTACGACGAGCCGGCCGGCGACCTGCGGCGACCCGTTGTGATCGATGCCCGGCGATCCGAGCGTGCCCGCGGTCACGCTCGCGAGACCCTGCACACGACCGCGAACGCCGCCCGCCTGCACGAGGAGCCCGGTGTCGTAGCCAGACAGGCTCACGAGAGGCAGCCCCGTCGCCAACGTGTGGCTGCCGATCGGGTATTCGACGAGCCAGCCACGGCCGCGCATGGCCGCGAGCTGATCGGCATTGGCCGGGATGGCGTCGCTTCTGATGGCGGTGAGGTACTGATACGCGAGGGGTGTACCGATCAGGAGGTTGTCCGTTGCGTATGAACGCGCGGTATAGGCGCCGAACGCCGTCGGCACCCGCCCGGCCGACAGGTCTATGGGACGGGCGGTCCACGGGCGGTACCGGACGAATGCCGCGTAGACGGCGCCGAGCCATTCGCCGTGCAGGCTGTCGCCTTCGGCGCGAAGCTCGGTCAGAAATGTGACGTGGTCTCCGGCCCTGAGTGCAGCGGTGGCGTCGAATCGGACCAGGTGCAGCGTGGTGTGGTCGTAGTCGGTGTAGTTGAAATACCCGGTATCGTCGGTGCCGATCGTTGCCGTCGCATCGCCGCGCAGCGTGAACCGTCCGTCGAGCCCCGTGATGGGCTGAGGCGTCCACTCCTGTCCGGAGACCCCTGCCACGCACACGAGCCAGACGAGCAGGAACGCTCCGGCCAGCCGCCGGAGACCACACGCTGCTGGGAATGAAGCCGGCCTGGCGGGCATCACGAACGCGGAAAGCCCGTGATTATAATCCTGCGATGCCTACGGAATCCGACCGCCAGTTCACGCTGCAGGAAGCGGCCGCGCTGCTCCCTGACATCCAACGACTCACACATGACGCGGTGGCGCGGTCGGAACCGCTCGCCCGGCAGCTGGACGCCCTCGAGGACGGCGACCCGCTGCGCGCCCCGATTGCCGCTTCGATGCACGAGATCGCGGAGCATTGGTCGTCTGAGGTCCGTGCGCTGGGCGCCGAGGTGAAAGGCCTCTGGCTCGTGGATTTCGACAACGGCCAAGGCTACTACTGCTGGCGGCATCCCGAGTCGGCCATCACGCATTTCCACGACTACGACGAGGGATTTGCGGGCCGGATGAAGATTGTCTGACGGCTACGGCTCCGCGGCCGCCGTCAGGCGTCCCACGTGGGTCACGATGATCATCGTGTCATTGCCGAGGGTGCTCAGCGTGCGATCCGGCACGGGCGTGATCAGCGTATAGCTCGAGAGCTCACTGCCTGACTCGAGCGCGCCGCGCGCGACCTGCACCTGCCGGCCCACGAACAGTCTCGCCAGTCGCGACCGGTCGTAGCGGCCCTCAGTACCGAACGCTGTGATCGGATCCGACCGCAGGACGCGCCACGCGTCTGCGCGCGGGGCTGGATCCCGCTGTCGCAGCTCGCCGGCCAACTCCGCGATGGGCCGGGACGATCGGAAGACATCGTACGCGCCGGGCGGAGCCGCGGCCGGAGTGAAGAGCCATCCGAGGTCCCGATCCGCGGTCATGCCCTGGAGCGGGATCGGATCCGCGGCGGACGCCTGCGCGGCCAGACTGGCGAGGATTACGAGGGCCACGGCAGCGCGGCGCGTCCACGGCAGCGGCATCGCAGCATTGTACGTGGTTGCCGCGGGGCTGCGGGACTGCGGAAATCCGACCGCGCGGGTCCTTGACAGCGTGCGGCGCCACTTATACGCTCCAAGGAATAGAACGGTATTCCACTATGTGGAATGGAGTCGGAGCGACACATGGCTGAGGCGCAGACGTCGATCGACAAGGCGCTCGACGTGTGCGAGACGCTCAGCCGATTTCCGCGCGGGGTGAGCCTTGGCGATCTCGCCCGCGCCACCGAGCTCCCGGCGGCCACGCTGCATCGGATATTGGCGGTTTTGAAACGGCGCGGCTACGCGAGACAGGACGAAGAGACCCAGCGCTACAGCCTGACGCTGAAAATGCTGGACGCGAGCTTCCAGTTTCTCGCACGGTCGGAGCTGCGCCTTCATGCCTATCCGGTGCTCCGCGAAGCCGTGCTGCGGCGGGAGTTCCGCACGTTCCTGTCGGTGCCCGCGACCGACGAAGTGACGTACGTCTGGGCCGCGGGCCCTGACGAGGTCGCGATGCGTACGGTGTACGGCCGTGAAATGCCTGCGCGATCGACGTGTGCGCCGGTGCGGGACTACACGGGACGCGAGGTCGCCCGCGTTGGCGTGTTCGCCCATCGCGTCGGCGACGAGGTGCTCGGGACGGAATACGAGCGCGCGTGCCGCGAGCTGGCGCGCGCGATATCAGTGCGGCTTGGGCACCTGCCGGCCGCGACACTCAGCGAGACAGCGTAAGAGACACATATTCGAGCCGCTCCAGGTGCGGAGCCACGCTCATCACCGCGAACGGGAGGAATGGTTGCATGGCGTACATCATCACGGAACCCTGCATCGGCACGAAGGACAGCGCGTGCGTGGACGTCTGTCCGGTGGACTGCATCCACCCGCGGAAGGATGAGCCCGAGTTCGCGGCGGCCGATCAGCTCTACATCCACCCCGACGAGTGCATCGACTGCGGCGCGTGCGTGCCGGCGTGCCCGGTCGAAGCGATCTTCGCGGCGGAGGAAGTGCCGGACAAGTGGAAGGACTATACGCAGAAGAACAGCGGCTACTACCAGAAGTAACTCGGAATTCGGAATTCGGAATGCGGAATAAGAGTGCGGAGTTGAATCCGCACTCTTATTCCAGACGTTCAATTCCGAACGACAACATCCGCACTACGAAATCCGACGACAAATTCCGCACTCCGAATTCCGCACTCCGAATTCCGCACTCCGCATTCCGTTAGAAGTCGTATCCAATCCAGACCGAGAAGCGCGGCTTGCGGAACTCGCTGTGGCCGCCCTGCGCCGCGAAGTACACGTCTTCCCAATCCTTGTTGAACAGCGTCCGCCACGACCAATCGAAGTGGATCGGGAAGCCCAGCGCAAAGGTTTCCAGGCCCATGCCGTACGACGCGCGCCCGTCGACCAGCCGGAATCCGGTGACGTCGACCGGTGGGCCGTAGATCGGCGTAATGTTGCCTGATATCTGATCGACGTTGTAGCCCGTGATGGGCGTATAGCTCACCGTCTTCGACGTCGAGAAGTTGAAGCACGACGCCGTCGTGGCGCAGTTGGAGCTGTCGTTGAACCAGGCAGCGCCGATGTTGGCAAACGCCATCCCGCGCACGCCGCCGAGCACGCCGATGGGCGTCAGCATGGCTTCGATCAGCGGGAAGCGCAGCTCGGCGTTCGCGTACCACGCGTTCTGCCCGGTGAACTGCAGGTAGTCGTAGCCGTGCATCTCGTTGTTCCCGCCGAAGAACGTGTAGTCGGGGTAATCGCCGATGCTCTTGAAGCCGCGGGCACGCATGGCGAGCAGGCCCGTGCCGCCGAGGCGCAGGTAGTAGCGCGCGTCCGCGTCGAAGGTCTGGCGTGACAGCGTGTTGCCGACTGGCGGCGCGACCTCGTACGCCAGGCGCATCGTGCTGCCCTTGAGCGGCCCGAACTCGCGGAAGATCGTCGTCTCCTGCACGAAGGCGACGCTGAACGGCAGGACGGTGCCGTTCCTGAACAACTGGGAGCCGTAGACCTGCTCCTGGTAGTTCTCCGAGTAGTCCTGCAACTGCGGGTCGTCGTACGCTTCCTTGGTGTAGAAGAGGCCCGCTGACATCTCCACGCGGCGGTACTTGTTGAGCGGATAGATGCCGAAGATCGATCCGCCCTGCACCGTGCGCGTCGCAATGGCCTGATCGCGGCTGATGATCGGCGTGAAGACCGGGTCGTAGAAGACGCCGCCCTGGGTCGCGTAGAAGAACTGCGTCTGCGAGAAGCCCTGGATGGCGTAGTTCAGCCGGTGCTCGAGATTGACGTACGATCCGGCGAACGTGCGGTACTGCGAGACCGACAAGGCGAAGAAGTTGAACTGCTTGTCACCGAGCACGTCGCTGAACGTCACTTCGGTGCCGCCGAAGATGTCACCACCGCTCGTCACACCGACGCTGACCGGCGGACGCCCGTCGAGAAACATCTTCTCGAACCGTCCCTTCTTCCGCTTGTTCTCCGCCACGATCGTGTGCTGCAGGGGCGGTGTGAAGTCCGTGACGAGCGCCTGCGGCGCGCCGTAGTCGCTGGCGAGCGCCGTCTGCAGCGGCTCGCGCCGCTCGAGCGTCTGCAGCGAGTACTCGCCTTTGTAGTAGCTGACGAACGCGACGCGCGGCTGCTTGTCGCTCGTGAGCACGGCGGGCGAGAGGTTCCCGCCGACCGCGTCGGTGTACTGCTTCAGCTCGCCGTTCTTCAGGCTCAGCGTCCAGATGTTGAAGATGTTGCCGTTCTTCGCGACCTCGGGATCGATGGGCTCGGTCGGGCTGACGGCGGTTGACGCGAAGACGAGCGTGTCCTTGTCGAGGAAGCGCGGCGCCGCCTCGTCGTGCGTGCCGAACGTGAGCTGCGTGCGCTGGTTCGTGGCGAGATCGAGCTGGAACAGCTTGTTGTTTCCGCTCACGCGTGCCAGGAAGATGAGCGATTTGCCATCCGGCGCGTAGATCGGCGCATAGTCGGCGTACGCATCGTTGGTGACGTTGGTCACCTTATGCGACGTCAGATCCACCGTGAAGAGATCGCTGATGCCGCCTTTCAGCGCTGAGAACGCCACGGTCTTCCCGTCGGGGCTGAACGCGGGCGACTCGGGCTCATCGACGTCCATCGTGATGCGCTGCTCGATCTTGTTGCTGATGATGTTCTCGATGATGAGCGCCTTGCGCTTCTCCATGCGCGCGAAGTACGCGAGCTTGTCACTCGCCGGGGACCACGACATCCACTGCACCGTGATCCAGCGGCTGCCCGGCACGGCGATGTACTCGAAGCCCTTGGTCTGATCGAATCCGTTGGTGAGATTCCTGATGACGGATCCGTCCTTCGCCGAAAGCAGGACGATGTCGAGCTCCTGATCCTTCCGGTTGCCCGTCATGGCGGCGATGATTTCGCCGGACGGCGCAGGCTCGATCGAGAAGACGTTCGCATACTTCGTCTTCTGCGGATTCGGTGCGAGATTCCGTCCGTAGTCGGCCGGCCGCTCCTTGTCGCGGAACGGCTTGAACCGGTTCTTCAGGTACTTCTCGAACTCCTGATCGAACTCCTCGGGATGCAGCTTGAGCGCTTCCTCGTAGGCGTCCTCGCCGCCGCCGATCACGCTCTTGCGCAGGGAGAAGAGGAACTGCCGGAGTCCTTCCTTGCCCCACCGCGACTCGATGAATTCGAAGACCGCGTGTCCAAGGTTGTAGATCAGGCGCGGGTTGTTGAATCCGCCGTAGCCCTCGAGGTCGGTCATCTTGGGCACGATGTCTGACACGGCGGCATCGCGCACCGTCATCAGATCGATCGGCGTCCAGGAGCCGGTCATGTAGTCGGACAAGCCCTCGTTCACCCACAGCGGCACGCTCCGGCGGATGAGCGACTGCGGAATGATGTCGAACTCGAAAATGTGCGTGAGTTCGTGGACGATGAGCCGGTACAGCAGGTCCGGCGGCTCGTCGAGGGGCAGCAGCATCCGGTTGCGCGTCGGCTCGGCAAACGCGCCGACGCCTTCCTGCGCGGCGCCCGGAATGACGTTCTGTTCCTGGAACTCGCTGCTCGTCTTGAAGATGATCATCGAGACCTTGAAGGCGAGGTCGTGCTTCAAGTCAGCGCTGATCTGCTGGTACGCGCTCTCCGCGTAGCTCGCCACCCGCTCGAGGTGCTGCTCGGTCTCAGGGTAGTAGTAAATCTCGAAGTGGTCGGTCGTGTAGATGTACCACTTGAAGTTGTCGTACCGGATCTGGTTCTTGCCGTAATAGGGCACCAAACTCTGGGCGCTTGCGCCGGCTGCCGACAGGATGACGACGAGCGCCATCGAGAGGCCGGCGAAGAGCCGCACGAGCCCGACGCGCGGGATGCGCGTGCGCATAGGGTTCTCCTCGCGGGAGGTCAAAGGGGCGTCTGGCCTGAAACAGCCGAATCTTACACCGGTTCAGGGACCGATCGCGAAA
>JBKPMA010000018.1:0-3738 GCA_046731935.1 Acidobacteriota bacterium | reverse complement strand
AGCGTGGCCGGCATGGAGACGTCGCTGAAGAACGCGGCGTTTTTCAAGGCGAACAACGTCCTGCTGGTCCCTGCGGTCGTGAATCCGCGGACCTCCTACGCCGATGCGTGGAAGCGGTCGCAGAAGGTCATCAAGGAACGGCTTCTGCCGATGGCCACCGACCTCAAGGTCGTCATCGCTGTCGAGGAGGTGTGGAACAAGTTCCTGCTTTCACCGCTCGAGTTCGCGCGCTACGTCGACGAATTCCAGTCGCCGTGGGTGAAGGCGTACTTCGACGTCGGCAACGTCGTCTTTTACGGGTATCCGCAGGATTGGATTCGCACGCTCGGCAACCGCATCGTGCGCGTCCATCTCAAGGACTTCTCGGTCTCGCGCGGCGACGAAGGGAAGTTCTATTGGAAGAACCTCGGCGAGGGCGACATCGACTGGGTCGAGGTCCGCAAGGCCTTCAACGAGATCAACTACAGCGGCTACATGACGACCGAGATCGACGGCGGCGACAAGGCGTATCTGACCGACGTCTCGAAGCGTTTCGATCGATTCCTGGCGGGGCAGAAGCCGGTCTAGTCGGGCTACGGGCCACCGGCTACGGGCTCCAGGCCGATGGCACCCCGCTGCTCATAGTCCGTAGTCCGTAGTTCGTAGTTCGTAGAGTGTGGCCCGATCTTCAGACCTGGTGCCGCAGCCCCGAAGACTGCAGCCGGATGCCCCAATCTCGCTTTGTTGTCGCGCTTGGGGTGGCTTGGGGTAGACTGTGCTGTTCTACTACGGTTGAGTTAGGACACACAGGAGGCTTATGAAGAATTCCGTTATTGTGCTCGCGCTCGCGTTAGGGCTGGTCACCGCGTCGTCAGTTGCCGCGCAAGATCCCATCAAGTCGAACCCGAAGGTCTACCATCTGGTGTTCGAGAACGAGACCGTTCGGGTGCTGCATGTCTCGGTGGCGCCCGGAGGAAAGACGGTCCTGCACGAACACCCGGACAATGCCGTCGTCGTGCTGACCAACAGCAAGATGAAGTTCACGGGTGACGACGGCAAGTCGCAGGAGATCGACAGCAAGGCCGGCGATTCCATGTGGAGTCCCGCGGGCAAGCACATGGGTGAGAACACCGGCACTGGCCCGATCGAAGCCATCATTGTCGAGCTGAAGGGCAGCAAAGCACCATCGGCAACTATTCCGTCGAGCCGCCCCGACGTGACGATCACGCCGGCCTTCGACAACGCGCGCGCGACTGGCATCAAGGCGACCCTGGCACCGGCCTTCCATGAACCGGCCGGGACGACGCACGAGTTCGATCAGGTCGTGATCGCGCTGTCGTCAGCCAACATCTCGCTGAATGTGGAAGGAAAAAAGAAGACGAGCTGGAAGGCCGGCGATGCCATGTTCATCGGCCGCGGCCAGAAGCACGAATCGCAGAACACGGGCGGCAAGCCCGCGGACGTCTTCATCGTCGCAATCAAGTAAGTCAGGCCACTCTCTGATGCGAGCGGGCCGATGCCCGCTCGCATCAACCGTTCATCGCCGCGTCGATCGCCTTCCGGTCGTCATCGGTGAGCTTCACGGCCGCAGTGCCGATGAAATCGTCGATCTGCTCGGGCCGCCGCGCACCGACGATCGCGCCGGTCACAGCAGGGTTGAGCAGAACCCACGCGATCGCTGCTTCAGCCACTGAACACCCGCGCCGCTTGGCAATGCCTTTCAGTTCCTCGACGACGCGCAGTGCGACCGAGAGCTTGGGCTCCTGAAACCATGTCGCTCTGCGTCGAAAGTCGCCCGCAGGCAGCGCCGCGATCCGTTCGCGAGTCATCCGTCCACTCAAGAGCCCGGACTGCATGGGCGAGTAGACGATCACACCGACGTGGTGTTCCAGGCACCACGGCAGCGTGGACGCTTCGATATCGCGCCGTAACGCCGAATACGGCGGCTGCAGGCTGATCACAGGCGCAATCGCTTCCACACGGGCGAGCTGTTCCGCGCTGAAATTCGACACGCCGATGTGACGCACTTTGCCTTCCTTCTGAAGCGCAGCCATGGTCGCCCACGCGTCCTCGTACGACCCGGGGATAGTCCCGGGCGGCGATGACGGCCAGACCGGCCAATGAATCTGATACAGGTCGATCCGATCCATCCGCAGGCGGCGCAGGCTTCCTTCACATTCACGCCGGATCGAGTCCGGCCGCAGGTTGTGTATCACTTCATTCTGGTCGTTCCAGACGAGACTGTTTTTGGTAAAGACATAGGGGCGTTCATTCGCAGGGATGTCGGCCAGTGCGCGCCCCACGATGTCTTCGGAGTGGCCAAGTCCATATGCGGGCGCGGTATCGATCCAATTGATCCCGCGGTCGACTGCGTGTTTGATCGCCGCCAGCGAATCCGCGTCGTCCTGGGGCCCCCATCCAAAGCGCCACTCTCCGCCGATCGCCCAGGCCCCCAGGCCAATCGGCGTGATGGCAAGGTCCGACCGTCCAAGTTGTTTTGTCTGCATGGGTCAATTGTAAGATCGCGGCGCATGCATCAACCGCCTACCCTGGCACCGGGCGTACGCCCGCGTGTCGTCTACCTCACGGTGCTCGTCGCGGCACTCGGCTATTTCGTCGATTTGTACGATCTGATTCTGTTCAGCATCGTTCGTGTGAAGAGCCTGACGGCGATTGGCGTACCCCAGGGCGACATGCTCCGGACAGGTGTGCTGCTGCTCAACATGCAGATGACGGGCATGCTCCTGGGCGGCATTGCCTGGGGGATTCTCGGCGACAAGCGGGGACGCCTGTCGGTCCTGTTCGGCTCGATCATCATGTATTCGGCCGCGAATCTCCTGAACGCCTTCGTGACGACCGTGCCGCAATATGCGGTGCTGCGGCTGCTGGCGGGCATCGGACCGGCAGGGGAGCTCGGCGCCGGCATCACCCTCGTGCGCGAAATCATGCCGAGGGAGACCCGAGGCTACGCGACGACAATGGTCGCGTCGCTTGGAATCTGCGGGGGACTGGTCGCGGTGTTCGTGGGAGAGGTCTTCGACTGGCGGGTCGCGTTCATCGTCGGCGGCGTGATGGGCATCGCGCTGCTGCTGCTCCGGATTGGCGTGCACGAGTCCGGACTGTTCCAACAGGTCAAGACGGGGTCTCTGGCTCGGGGCCGGTTTTCGCACCTGCTCTCGGATCGGCGCCGCCTGGTGCGCTACCTCGGCATCATTCTCGTGGGCGTGCCCATCTGGTACGTCGTCGGCATCCTGATCACGTTCTCGCCTGAGTTCGGACGCGCTGCCGGGATGCCCACGCCGCCCAGCGCCGGACGCGCCGTGATGTTCTGCTACATGGGACTCGCGATCGGCGACTTCGCGAGCGGCTGGATTTCGCAGAAAGTGCGGAGCCGGAAACGCGTGCTGCGCTGGTTCCTGACGCTGACGACGGTGTGCGTGGCCATCTATTTCATCCCCGGTCAGAAGCCGCTGCCGTTCTTCTACGGGCTGTGCTTCGCGCTCGGGCTTGGTGCCGGGTATTGGGCCGTGTTCGTTACGGTCGCGTCGGAGCAGTTCGGCACCAACCTTCGGGCCACCACCACCACGACCGTCCCCAATTTCGTCCGCGGCGCCGTCGTACCGCTGACGTCGGCATTTCAGGCGCTCACGCCGCTGACAGGTATTGCGACCAGTGGCCTCGTTGTCGGCACAGTGACCCTTGTCGTGGCCTTTCTCTGCGTTCGCCTGCTCGACGAGACCTTCGGGCGGGATCTGGATT
>JBKPMA010000017.1:0-5605 GCA_046731935.1 Acidobacteriota bacterium | reverse complement strand
AACGGCAGCCGCTGCCGGATTGCTACCTCGGGCTACCGGACGAGGAGCTCGATCGCCGAATCACGGCTGCGCGCGCGGCGCTCGGCTCGCGTGTGCTGATCCTCGGCCATCATTACCAACGCGACGAAGTCATCAAGTTTGCGGACGTCACCGGCGACTCCTACCGGCTCGCGCAGCATTGCGCCAGGCACCCGGAGGCCGACTACATCCTCTTCTGCGGCGTTCACTTCATGGCCGAGAGCGCCGACGTGCTGTCGGCACCGCACCAGCAGGTGATCCTGCCGGATCTGGCGGCGGGCTGCTCGATGGCCGACATGGCCGCGATCGACCAGCTCGAAACGTGCTGGGCCGAGCTCGAACAGATGGGTGGAGCGAGCGACGTCGTCCCCGTCACCTACATCAACTCCTCCGCGGCGATTAAGGCCTTCGTCGGCGAGCGCGGTGGCGTCGTCTGCACATCGTCGAACGCAGCGGCGACGTTGCGATGGGCGTGGGCGCGAGGACGCCGCATTCTGTTCCTACCGGATCAGCATCTGGGCCGAAACACGGCATTCAAGATGGGCGTGCCGCTGTCCGATATGGCCGTGTGGGATCCAGACGAGGCGTGCGGCGGTCTCGACGCGCCGACAGCCCAGCGCTCGCGTCTGTTGTTGTGGAAGGGGCATTGCTCCGTTCACACGCGCTTCACGGCAAAGCAGATCGCATTCGTCCGCGAAGAGCATCCTGGCGTGCGCGTGATCGTCCATCCCGAAGTGCCGTTCGATGTGGTCCAGGCGGCCGACGAAAGCGGATCCACCGAGTTCATCCTCAAGCGCGTGCGCGAGAGCGAGCCTGGATCCGTCTGGGCCGTGGGAACCGAGGTGCATCTGGTTCACCGCCTGGCGGCCGAAGTGGCTCCCGCGAAGACCGTCATATCGCTCGACCAGCTCGGCTGCCTCTGCTCGACGATGTTCCGCGTATCGCCAAACCACCTGCTGTGGACGCTCGAGGGCCTGCTCGACGGTGTGGTCCACAACCGGATCGTCGTGCCGGACGAGCGCAAGTACTGGGTCAAGGTCGCGCTCGACCGCATGCTCAGCATCTCCTGAACGCTAGTCTGGTCGGGGTGCACTCGAGGACGAGCCTGCGTGACCCCGACCCCACGCGAGGTGTGCTGGGATTGAACCCTCACGGACCTTCGGACTAGGATCGTCGGACGTACTGTCCTGATCCGACTCGAGAGGAGTTGTTCCGATGGCTCACCAGCTTCCGCCTCTTCCCTACGACTTCGCCGCGCTCGAACCCCACATCGATGCGCAGACGATGCAGATACACCATGGCAAGCATCATCAGGCGTATGTGAACAACCTGAATGCCGCCCTCGAGAAGTACCCCGCGCTGCAGGGGAAGAGTGCTGAGGATCTGATCAAGGATTTGAATGCGGTACCAGACGACATCCGCACCGCGGTACGGAACAACGGCGGCGGCCACGTCAACCACTCGATGTTCTGGAAGCTGATGGCGCCAGGTGCCGGCGGCGCGCCGAGCGGCGCTCTCGCGCAGGCGATCACGGCGGCGTTCGGCAGCTTCGACGCGTTCAAGGAACAGTTCGCCAAGGCCGGTGTCGGCCGCTTTGGCAGCGGATGGGCGTGGCTCATCGACTCGAACGGCAAGCTTTCAATCGAGAGCACCGCCAATCAGGACAACCCGTCGATGGAAGGCAAGAAGGGCATTCTCGGCCTGGACGTCTGGGAGCACGCCTACTATCTGAAGTATCAGAACCGCCGCCCCGACTACATCACCGCGTGGTGGAACGTCGTGAACTGGGCGGAGGTCGCGCGGCTCTACGGGAAGTAGGAAACCGCGACACGCGTCGTTTTCGAATTCGTCTTCGTATTCGGGCCGCTCCGAACACGAACGTGAATCGAAGACGACGCGTGCCACGAACCGTCGAACACGAATACGAACACGACGGTCCTCAGAGTTCTTTGAGGATCTCTTCACTCCCTGGAAATTCTTCCTGCCTCTCGCCGACCCACACGGTCCGCACGATTCCCTCCTTCGACACGACGAATAGCGCCGGACGCGAGATGTTCCACGCGTCGAGGCCCATCTTGTGCCAGACGCCGTAGGCCTTCGTGACGGATCGATCCTCGTCGATCAGGATGTGGAACGGCAGTCCCGTCTCTTCGATGTAGCGCCGCACGGGCGCGGACGCCTGCGCAACGATCGCGACCACCTGGTAGCCGCGTGCTGTGTATTCCGACGAGTGGCTGGCCAGTTCACCGAACCGGCGGCGGCAGTTCGGTCACCACGTGCCGCGATGAAACGCGAGCAGCAGCGGTCCCCGCGAGAGATAGTACGCGAGCGTACGTAGTTCGCCGCGCTGCGTCGGCAGCGAGAAGTCAGGCGCGCGATCGCCGGGACGGAGCGTGAGGGATTGTCGAAGCACTTCAGTCTACGGTCTACAGTCTACGGACTACAGGCAGCACGCCCTTTGAGCCCTCAAAAGAGCGTTACCACCACCACTGTCCCTTCCTCCACCCTCTCACAGTCAGCCGGAATCTCGAAGTAGCCGTCGGCGTTCGACAGGCTGGTGATCTCGCCCGACCCTTTGAACGTCGGAACAGCACGGTCGCCTTCGATTCGGACGGTGAAGAACTGATGGCGTCCGGCCGGCGAGGTCACCGTCCTTGCGAGCCGCACGCTCACGTGTTGCGGCCGCAGCGCCGGCAGTCGTGCGAGGCGACGGAGCAGCGGACCGACAAACAGATAGCCATTCGAGAGGCACGACGACGGATTGCCCGACAATCCAAAGATCGGCCGGTGATCCACAAGGCCGACGATCGTGGGTTTTCCAGGCTTGATCGCAATTCCGTTGATCAGGATGTGACCTCGGCGCGCGATCGTGTCGAGCACGTGATCGCGCTCGCCGACCGAGCTGCCGCCGGTCACCAGCACGAGTTCCGAATCGAGGCAGCTCACGAACGCGCGATCGATCGTGGCCGGATCGTCGCCAACGTTCGGATAGGGGACCGGCTCGCCACCGTTGGCGTCGATGAGCGCAGTGAGTGTGGTGGTGTTCACGTCGAAGATCTGACCGGCTTCGAGGGTACCACCGGGAGCGACGACCTCGTCTCCTGTTGGAAGGATCGCGACGCGCGGACGCGCGTACACCTCGATCTCGGTCACGCCGAAGGCCGCGGCAGCGCCCAGACGCGCGGCGGTCAGCATGACGCCCTCCGCGAGGACGATCTGACCCGCTGCGACGTCGTACCCACGCGGCGTCACATGGCGCCCGCGAGTGACCGCACTGCTCAGGATCACGTGCTCACCGGCGCGGCGTGTGTCCTCGATCATCTCCACGGCGTCGGCGCCATTCGGGACGGGTGCGCCCGTCGCGATCGAGACGGCGGTGCCGGGCTCGAGATGGCCCGCCCAGGGTTCACCCGCGTACGCGTGGCCGACCACTCGCAGCGTGGCAGGGGCGTCAGATGATGCGCCGGCCGTGTCATGGGAACGCACGGCATATCCGTCCATCGCTGCCCGTGCAAACGGCGGCACGTCCATCGAGGCGGTGATGGGCGCTGCAACGACACGTTCGGCCGCCTGCAGCAGCGGGATGCGCTCGGTGCGCGTGACTGGCGCGCCCGTTGCGGCGAGAATCCGCCGAGCCTCGTCGACCGACATGAGCGGACGATCGAGCGCAACACCCATCAGCGTCTGGCCTCGCGAACGAGGTGGCCGAGCTCGGGCAGCACCAGTTTCTCCATGGCCAGCCGGACCGCGTTTTCCGAACCCGGCATCGCAATTACGATGCGGCCGTGCGCGAGTCCGGCAATGGCGCGCGACAGCATCGCGGCGGGGCCGATCGCGTCGTAGCTGAGCATCCGGAACAACTCGCCGAATCCGTCGAGCCGTTTGTCGAGCAGCGCGTTCACGACTTCGATGGTCCGGTCTCGAGACGTGATGCCCGTACCTCCTGTGACGAGTACGGCATCCACATCATCCCGCCCGATGGCGTCCGTGAGTGCCCGTCTGATCTGTTCGGGCTCGTCGCGGACGAGTGCGCGGCCGCCGACGACGTGGCCCGCCGAGTGGAGGAGTGAGGCGATGGCACCGCCGCTCGTGTCGGTTTCCGCCGTCCGCGTGTCGCTGACCGTGAGCACCACACATACGACGGACGCCGGCGCGGCGGCGCGATGGTCTGGAGCGGCCATTCGCGTTCATTATGTGCGACATTCAGCGTTCATCGGTTCAACGGGTTGAACCGGCTGAACCTTTGAATTCTGCGTCCGATAAAGATCGCGATCGGCTGAGCTCGCGCTTTCGGGCGCGGGCCAGCGGTCGTGGAGAGACGCGATGGTATAACTGACGCTCGCGTTCAATGGATTGTCCGGCCGCGAGCCGGATTGAGGAGAGGGCGGAACGGCATGAAGCGCACGAGTAGAACCCTGGCTCTGGCAATGGCGTTGGTGCTGGCTGGCGCGGTGCTCCAGGCCGACGTGAAGGTGCAGGACAAGCACCAGCTCAAAATCGGCGGCGCGCTCGGCAAACTGATCGGCATGTTCGCGGGCAAATCGCTGCGCGAGCCCACTCTGGGCACGACCGCGATCAAAGGCGATCGGAAGTTGGTGATCTACGGCGATTACGGCCAGATCGTGGATCTGCAGGAAGAAAAGATCTACACGCTCGACGTCAAGAACAAGACATACAAGGTGCGGACCTTCGAAGAGGCGCGAAAGGCGGCGCGCGAAATCCGCGAAAAAGCGCAGCAGCGCCAGTCCAAGGAAAAGCCGGACACCGAGAAAACCGAGAAGAAGCCGGATCAGCAGGCGCCCGAGTACGAGATCGACGTGACATCGAAGCCAACCGGTCAGACGAAGACCGTCAACGGATTCGACACGAAGCAAGTGGTCACCACCGTGGCCGTGCGGCAGAAAGGCAAGACGCTCGAGGAGGGCGGCGGCCTGCTCGTCACGAACGACGCGTGGATCGCGCCCACCATCGACGCACTCAAGGACCGCGCTGAATTCGAGAAGCGCTATATCGCCAAGATGGCCGACGACGCGCCGGCGTCGAGCGACGTGCCGCCTGAGACCCTGGCAGCGGCGTCGTCGATGTATCCGATGCTGGCGGATGCCATGAAGCGCGCGCACGTCGAAGGGGAAAAGGTCGAGGGCACGCCGATTGTGACGACGATGACCATCGACGGTGTGGAAGATCCGAATGCGCCGAAGGACGACAGCTCCACGAGCAGCAGCGAGCCGACGACCCCGAGCGGGCTGGGCGGGTTCCTCGCCAAGAAGATGATGAAGAAGAACAAGGACAACGACCAGGGATCTGCGGATGCCGAGGCGCTGCCGAAGGGCCACTCCCGCATCATGACGCTCTACCAGGAAGTACAAAGCGTCTCGACGACCGTGACGGCCGCGGACGTGGCGATGCCCGAGGGCTTCAAGGAGAAGTAGAACTCTGGAGGGCCTGAGGGCCCGAGAGTCTGAACGTCCGAGGGTCCGAGGGGCAGGCGGTCTGAGGGCTCGGAACGACACCCCCGCGACGCTTTCCGGCCTGGCCCGTATGGTATAGTCGAAGTTTCGTGATCTGGCTCAGGGCCCCGCCGGAC
>JBKPMA010000016.1:0-12109 GCA_046731935.1 Acidobacteriota bacterium | reverse complement strand
GTCCTGTGCGTCTTCTCATGACGGGCTTCACAGACTACTTCACAGCCACCTCGATGTTCGCGGCACATCAGGCGCGTGTCGACGCCGTCGTGCCCTGGCTCGAGGCGCAGATGACCGATGGCACGTGGACGCGCGTGTCCGATGACATCGGATTCCCGGCCGGCCTCTATCGAACGATGACGGCCGACCTCACGGGCAAATTGCCAAAGGGTGCACATCGGATCCGCATCTGGACGAATCTGAAGGTCTATTGGGACGAGATCCTCGTCGATACGACGCCCGATGGCGCCGTGCCCCTCAGAGTGACTGCGGCGCCGCTCGTCTCGGGCGACCTCGCGTTCAGGGGCTTTCCGCGCGAGACGACCGGTACTCCGGCTGCCGACCTGCGCTACGCGTACGAGCCCGTCAGCCAGTACGGCCCATGGGCCCGGCATCGCGGCTTCTACACGCGGTACGGCGACGTCACGCCCCTGCTTCGCATGGTCGAAGACCACTACGTCGTCTTTGGCGCGGGTGAGGAGATATCGCTCGAGTTCGATGCCACTGCCCTGCCGCCGCTGCCCGACGGCTGGACGCGCGACTATTTGTTCTATGCCTTCGGATATGTGAAGGACATGGACTTTTACGGCAGTTATGCGCAGACGGTCACGCCGCTGCCGTTTGCCGGGATGAAGACGTACCCGTACGACGCTTCGCGGAGCTACCCGGCAGCCAACGACAGCTACCTGCTCGAGTGGAACACCCGGGAGGTCGCATCTGAGAGCTGGCCCTCATACAGGACACGCTACTTGGAGGAGAAGGGGCGGAAATAGGCTATAGGCTACAGGCTGCAGGCTACACCTACAGACTACGGACTACGGACTACGGACTACGGACTACGAACTACTGACTGCGGCCTGCGGGCGGGCTACGGGCGCCGATTGAGCCGGCAGTCTGACGCCCGCCGCCTGAAGCCTGCGAGCGGCAGTCTGCAGGTCTGTCCTGTCGCCTCGGGAGGCCCATAGAGGCTAAAATCCTCGGACCATGGTCGGGCGGACGGTCGCGCACTACAAGGTCGTCGAGCGCATTGGCTCGGGCGGCATGGGCATCGTGTACAAGGCCGAGGACATCCGCCTTGGCCGGCCGGTCGCCCTGAAGTTCCTGCCGCCCGAAATGTCCTCGTCGCCGACCGCTGTCGAACGTTTCCAGCGCGAGGCGCGAACCGCGTCGGCCCTCAACCATCCGAATATCTGCACCATCTACGGCTTCGACGAGTTCGAGGGGCAGCGCTTCCTGGCCATGGAGCTGCTCGAAGGCCAGCCGCTCAACGAAGTCATCAACGGCAAGCCGATGACGACCGGCCTGCTGCTGGACCTCGGCATCCAGATCGCGGATGCCCTCGACGCGGCGCACAGCCAGGGCATCCTGCACCGCGACATCAAGCCCGCCAACATCTTCGTGACGCGGAAGAACCGGGTCAAGGTGCTCGACTTCGGTCTTGCGAAGCTCGCGCTGCTGTCGCGCGACTCCTCCTCCTCCGACAGTAATCCGACGATGGCGGAGGTGCTGCTCACGACGGAAGGGGTGGCGCTGGGGACGGTCGCGTACATGTCGCCCGAGCAGGCAAAGGGCGAAACGCTCGACGCACGTTCCGACATCTTCTCTTACGGGATCGTCCTCTACGAGATGGCGACCGGACAGCAGGCGTTCCCGGGACGCACGTCTGCGGTCGTGTTCGACGCCATTCTCAACCGCACTCCCCAGGCCGTCTCGCTCGTCCACAGCGAGGTGCCGGCGATCATCGAGCGGATCATCAGCCGAGCACTCGACAAGGACCTCAGCCGGCGCTACCAGACGATCGCGGACCTGCGAGCCGACCTTCAGCGCGTGCAGCGTGAGCGCGAGACCTCCAGCCACCTCCTCGCGTCGGCGTCCCGTGCCGCCGCGCTTCCAGACGACGACGAGCCGGAGACGCCGACGATGATGTTGTCGGCCTCCGACATCGTGAAGTCGCGAGCGACTCCGGTGGTGCCGTCAGGGCAGTCGGTCTCGTCGCTACCGCCGACTCCCGTGCCTCCCGTCGAGGGCGACCTCGCAGGGCCGCCGCTACCGTCTGGCTCCGCACCGGGCGGCGTGGCGTGGCAGTCATTTGCGCCGCCGAAGACGCCGCCGCCACCACCGCCAGTGAGCGGCGAGGCACTGCGTCCCGCGTCGACTCCACCGCCGCCGCCTCGGACGCCTCCACCACCCCCGCCGATTGCGGCGACGGTTGCGGAGCCGCCGAAGGCACGACCACCGGTGCCGCCGAAGAGCAAGCCGCCGGCCGCGCCAAAGCAGCCGGGCAAGCCGTCGAACGCGGCGAACCTCGCTGTGGCGGCCATCATCCTGGTCTTCCTGGCCGTGGGTCTCGGCGCGCTCGCGCTCTTCCTCTTTCAGCGCACGCCTGAAGCGCCGGCTGCCACCGCAGCGGCGCCCTTAACACCGCCGCCGGTGCCGGCGCCATCGCCGGAGACGCCGCCGCCAGTGCCAGCCGACGCGGGCGCGACGCCGGCCTCGGGCGACGCATCGGCTCCCCCGGCCGCCACGGCTCCACCCGCGACGTCCGTGCCACCGTCGAGCGGAACGACGCCTGCTGCGGGTGCTCCCGCGGCGCCCAGCGGTCCGGGTTCCGTCAAGACCGACAAACCATCGGCGTCGAAGAAGGCGGCCGCGGCGAAAAAGCCCGCGGCGGAACCCGTCGCTGAGAGCGCGATCGTGCCGGTGCTGCCCAGAGAGTCTCCGCTGAAGCTCGATCCTGGCGAGCTGCTGATGACCACGGCGCGCGGAAAGGCCGACCAGCGCTTATACGACCAGGCCGCTGCGGATCTGCAGACGATCGTCCGCGACCACGCGACCAGTCCCGCGGCGCCGGGGGCGTATCTGCTGCTGGCCAAGATCCAGGCGCAGCAGGGACGGTCGGATGATGCGATCGCGACGGCGACGGCTCTGAGGTCGAAGTTCCCTGCGAGTGCCGCCACGGCGGAGGGTTCGGTCCTGCTGGGTCAGTGGATCGAACGAACCAAGGCAGAGAACCGTGTCGTGGTTGCGCGCGGGGTGCTCGCAGACGTGCCGGCCAAGTTTCCGGACAGCCCGTGGGCGCCTCGCGCCCTCGCGGCGAAAGCGCTCCTCGAGACGCGCGAGCGCGTGAAGGACACGGATCCGACGTTCGGGACTGTTCCGGCGCAGTTCGTCACCAACCAGCAGATCGCGCAGAAATACCCGACGTCGGCGGAGGCGGAGCTGGCGCTGTGGTCGGTGGGCGAGGAGTACGAGAACAGGAAGCGCTACGACCTCGCGGTGAAGGCGTTCTCGGATCTCGCGACACACTTTCCGGAGACGCGGTATGAGGCCTGGTGGCGCGCGGCGGAGGTGTATGACAAGCGTTTGAAGGATCGCGCCGCGGCCCGGGCTGCGTATGGGAAGGTCCCCTCGTCGTCGCGCAACTACAAGGACGCGCAACGCCGCGCGTCCGGATCGTGATCGGGAGGCCATTCTCACGATCCTGAGACTGCGTTCCCCATCCTCCCCAAAAACTGGCGTGTTTTCGACCCCGCACCATCGGATCGGGTGGCCAGTCTCATTTTCATGAGACGGCGTTCCCCAACTCCGCCGGACCACCCTCCCGCCCCGCACCCAAAACAATCCGTCGCCGCTGCCCGGACGTTGAGATCCATGAATCGACGCCCGCGCCACACTCACGGCGGACGCCGACCGCGGGGACAGACTTGCCCGGCCTGTCCCCGCTCCTTCCAACGCGCATGTGGATCCCCGCGCGCGAAGGCACGACAATCACACCCATGACCGCCTCGTCGGCCCCGCTGCTCGAGATGCAGGGGATCGGTAAGCAGTTCCCCGGCGTCCGCGCACTCGACGGCGTGGATTTCACCGTCACGCCCGGCGAGATCCATGCACTCGTCGGCGAGAACGGCGCCGGCAAATCCACGCTGCTCAAGATCCTCGGCGGCAGTTATCCCACTGGCACGTTCACCGGCGAGCTGAAGATGGATGGCCACCCCTGCCGTTTCACGTCCGTCGCGGACGCCGAACGCGCAGGACTCGCCGTCGTCCATCAAGAGCTGTCGCTGGTCGGCCCGCTCACGGTCGCCGAGAACGTCACCCTCGGACACGAGCCGCGCACGGCCGGTGTCGTTCGGCGCGACACCGCGCGAGTGGTCGCACGCGACGCCCTGGCCCTGCTCCACGCGGACATCGATCCCGATGTGACGGTCGAGCGTCTCGGCATCGGACACCAGCAGATGGTGGAGATTGCCAAAGCGCTCGCGCGCAAGGCCCGACTGCTGGTGCTCGACGAGCCCACGGCCGCGCTGAGCGACGCCGATGCCGATGTACTCCTCCGGCTGCTCGAGCGCCTCCGTGCCCAGGGGCTCGGGATCGTCTACGTCTCGCACCGGTTGGACGAGGTGCTGCGCATCGCGGATCGCGTGACCGTGCTGCGTGACGGACGGAGCGTACGATCCGCCGTCGCGCGTGACATGAACGCGCGGCAGCTCGTGGGCGACATGGTCGGCCGCGACATCGACAGCCTGTTCCCCCACTCACCGCGGACACCGGGACCCGTCGTGCTGTCGGCGTCACACGTCTCCGTGGACGATCCGCATGTCACCGGACGCCGCCTCGTTCACGACGTGAGCCTCGAGCTTCGCGCAGGCGAGGTCGTCGGCCTCGCTGGACTCGTCGGAGCGGGCAGGTCGGAGCTGTTGATGGCGCTCTTCGGCGCTCCCGCCGGTCCGTGCCGCGGAGAGATCGCCATCGACGGCGCACCGCTCCGCGCACACACGCCGCGCGTGGCCATCGATCGTGGGATGGCGCTTCTTGGCGAGGATCGCAAACAGCTCGGACTGCTCCCCGGCAGCTCAGTCGCCGACAACATCGTCCTGCCGGTCCTGTCGCGCCTGGCCGACCGTGGCGTGCTCTCTCCATCGCGCGTGCGCGCTGTCGCGGACAACGCGATTCGCGCGCTTGGTGTCAGACCTGCGGATCCGGACGAACGTGCGGGTGCGCTGTCTGGCGGCAATCAACAGAAGGTATTGCTGGGACGCTGGCTCGAGACGGGTCCCCGCATCCTGCTGCTGGACGAACCGACACGAGGCATCGACGTCGGCGCCCGCGAAGAGATCTACGCGCTGATCGATCGGCTTGCCGCGAGCGGCCTGGCAATCCTCGTCGTGTCATCGGATTTGCCTGAGGTGCTCGGCCTCGCGGATCGCGTGCTGGTGATGCGAGCAGGACGCCTCGTCGCAGAGTTCACTCGCGACGCCGCGACACCGGAAGCCGTCATGGAGGCTGCTACAGGGCTCTAGGCGTTCGGCATGGGCTTCAAGCCCTCAGACCCTCGAGCCCCGCCCTCAAGCCCTTTTGCCCTCTCCCGTTACCCTTACCCCTTTCCCCTTTTCCCTTTCCCCTTGATAGACTCTCCCGTCCGGAATCGTTGAGGGAGTCGATCGTGTCGTATCTGATGGGCATTGACGTCGGCACCGGTGGCACGCGCGCCATCATCATCGATGCCACGGGCCGGATTGTCGGCACCGCCACGGAAGAGCATGTACCCTTTGCGTCGCCGCGGACCGGGTGGGCCGAGCAGGATCCGCGCGACTGGTGGCGCGCCGCTGGAACGGCCGTGCGCGGTGCGCTGGCGAAGGCCAACCTCGCAGGCGACGCGATCGCGGCAATCGGCTTTTCCGGCCAGATGCACGGCTCCGTGCTGCTCGATGATGCCGGCGAGGTCGTGCGGCCGGCGCTGCTCTGGTGCGATCAGCGGACCGATGCGCAGTGCAAGGCCCTCACCGCGCAGATCGGCGCCGCTCGTCTGATCGAGCTGACGAGCAATCCCGCATTGACAGGGTTCACGCTGCCGAAGCTGCTCTGGGTTCGCGAGCAGGAGCCGCAGGCGTGGCAGCGCGTGCAGGCCGTCCTCCTGCCGAAGGATTACGTACGATTCCGGTTGACTGGGGATCGGGCGACCGATGTCGCGGACGCGTCGGGCACGCTGCTGTTCGACGTCGGTGGACGCAAGTGGTCGAGCGACATGCTCGCCGCGACGGACCTGAGCGCCTCGCTGCTGCCGCGCGCGTATGAAAGCCCCGAGGTCACCGGCGTTGTCAACGCAGACGGCGCGGCAGCGACGGGCCTGCGCGTCGGCACACCCGTCGTGGCCGGCGGCGGCGATCAGGCAGCGGGCGCCGTGGGCATGGGCATTGTCCGCGCCGGCGCGGTCAGCGCGACGATCGGGACGTCAGGCGTAGTCTTCGCCGCCACCGATCGGCCTGCGCTCGATCCGGGTGGACGCGTCCACACGTTCTGCCACGCCGTGCCTGGACGCTGGCACATCATGGGCGTCACACAAGGCGCCGGACTCTCGCTGCGGTGGTTCCGCGATCAGTTTGGCGCGGGTGCCGACGATGGCCGCGATCCGTACGAGCGGCTGACCGAGGAAGCATCCAAGGTGCCGCCGGGATCGGATGGCGTGCTCTGGGCGCCGTACTTGATGGGCGAGCGGACCCCGCATCTCGATCCACACGCGCGCGCCGCGCTGGTGGGACTCGCGGCGTCTCACACCCGCGGCCACATCGTGCGCGCGATTCTCGAGGGTGTCGCCTTCAGCCTGCGCGACAGCTTCTCGATCTTCGCGGAGATGAAGGTCCCCGTCAGCGGCGTGCGTCTCGGCGGCGGTGGAGCACGCTCGGCCCTGTGGCGCCAGATCCAGGCAGACGTCTACGGCTATCCTGTCGAGATCGTCGAAGCCGAGGAAGGCGCGGCGTACGGTGCCGCGCTGCTGGCCGGTGTCGGCGGCGGTGCGTGGCGCACCGTGGATGCCGCGTGTGATGCGGTCGTGCGCGTCGCCAGCCGCGTCGCTCCCAATCCTCAGACGCAAGCCGTCCTCAGCGCGCGATACCATGCCTTTCGCGCGCTCTATCCGGCGCTCCGTCCGCTCAACGCGATGCAGGACTGACACAACGCCGAATCCGAACACCGACTACGAATCCGAACACGGTGTATTTCAACTGACAGGTTCACCCATGGCCACACAAGCGTTCCCCAAGATCGGCCGGATCAAGTACGAAGGTCCCTCGTCCAAAAATCCACTCGCGTTCAAGCACTACAACCCGGACGAGAAGGTCGAGGGCAAGAAGATGAAGGACCACCTGCGCTTCGCGGTGGTCTATTGGCACACGATGCGTGGCGCCGGCGCCGACATGTTTGGCGGAGGCACCGCACAGCGCCCCTGGAACACCGGCGAGTGCTCGCCCAAAGAGGCTGTGGCGCGTGCGCATGCGTTCTTCGAGCTGGTCTCGAAACTCGGCGCTCCCTACTACGCGTTTCACGATCGCGATCTCGCGTCGCACGGCAAGTCGTTGAGCGACGCAAACGCGCAGTTCGACATCGTCGGGAAGGAGCTCAAGAAGCTGCAGCGCGAGACGGGGATCCGTTTGCTCTGGGGGACGGCGCAGAACTTCGTGCATCCGCGTTATCTGCATGGTGCGGCGACGAGCTGCAACGCCGATGCGTTCTGCTTTGCGGCCGCGCAGGTGAAGAAGGCGCTCGAGTGGACGCACGAGCTCGGCGGCGAAGGTTACGTCTTCTGGGGTGGACGCGAAGGCTACTCGACGCTTCTCAACACCGATCTGAAGCGCGAGATGGATCACCTCGCGACCTTCCTGCACATGGCGGTGGACTACAAGAAGAAGATTGGCTTCAAGGGCGTGTTCTACATCGAGCCGAAGCCCAAAGAGCCGACCAAGCACCAGTACGACTCGGACGCGGCCGCGTGCCTCAACTTCCTGCGCGAGTACGACCTCCTCGACCACTTCAAGTTGAACCTCGAGGTCAATCACGCCTGGCTCGCCGGCAAATCCATGGAGCACGAGCTCGAAGTCGCCGCCGCCGCCGGCGCGCTGGGATCGATCGACGCGAACATGGGCGACTACTTCATCGGCTGGGACACCGATCAGTTCCCGACCGACCTCTACGTCACCGCGAAGTCGATGCTGACGATCCTGAAGTACGGCGGACTGAAGACGGGTGGCGTCAATTTCGACGCCAAGGTCCGGCGTGAGAGCTGCTCGAACGAAGATTTGTTCTATGCCCACATCGCGGGCATGGACACGTTCGCGCGCGGACTCAAGATCGCCGCCAGAGTGCGCGAGGATGGCCGCATCGCTGATTTCGTGAAGCAGCGCTACAGCAGCTGGGACAGCGGCATCGGCAAGAAGATCGCGAAGGGAAAGGCGACGTTCGGCGATTGCGAGAAGCACGCGCTGAAGCTCGGCGACATCACCGAGCTCGAGTCAGGGCGTCAGGAACTGCTCGAAGCGATTTTCAACGAAGCGATCTAGGGCCGACGGCCAGCGGCTAGGGGCTCGGGCAGTTGCAGGCCATCAGCCCTTAGCCCTTGGCCGTGAGCTTTTTTTTGCTCTGGCCTTTCCGCTGCTGCTGCCCGGTCCCTTGAGCTGCACGACCGTTCCGAGAATTGCTAACAGGAGCCAGGCAGGCAGCACCCACTTGCGGCCGCCGCCGGCGCTCAACGGATACAGCACCCACACATCGTCGGACGCCGCCGCGGCGCGCGCGGCTTTGTCGCCCATGAAGGCCAGCACGCCGACGAGCACGGTCCACGCCCCGCCGAACGCTGACGCTACGACGATCACGATCCGCTGCAGCTGCGTGGCAGCTACGGCTCCGAGGGTCGCAGCAATCACGACCACGATGATCGGCGGATCGCCGCGGCCCAATTGCGCCCACGCGATGTGGAGCACGAGCGCCGCCGCGCCGGCGCCGATGAGCGCGACGCCGACGAAGTACGCGAGGTTCAGCACCAGCGCGCCGAGGATCCCCCCCACGACGGCGGCGACGATCATGTAGCCGTGCTCGCTCGGACCCACGATCGAGCTCGCCAGCAGCGCCCCCAGAATGAACCCGTAGATGCTCAGAACGACGCGGAACAGCCGATAGCCGGCGAAGCACGCCAGAAGGCCTCCAACGATCAGGAACGCGGCGGCGGGAAGCTGATAAGCGGGGGGGAGCATCGGGGTGGAACGGGGGATCGTACTCGTATTCTACACGCCGGCCGGAGTCTCTGATGTTTCGGCGCTAGACATCTCTCCGGCCCTCCATCGCCTTCCCCATCGTAATCTCGTCGGCGTACTCGAGATCGCTTCCTACCGGAATACCCATCGCGATCCGCGTCACGCGCACGCCAAGCGGCTTCAGGAGCCGCGCGAGATAGATCGCCGTCGCTTCACCTTCGACGTTGGGATTGGTCGCGAGGATCACCTCGCGTATGGTGCCATGGCCCACGCGCTCGACGAGGCCTTTGATCTTCAGATCGTCGGGTCCAACGCCCTGCAGGGGCGACAGCGCACCCATGAGCACGTGGTAGAGCCCCTTGAAGTCCCGTGTCTTTTCGATGGCCGACACGTTCTGGGGCTCCTCGACGACGCAGATGAGACCCGTATCGCGAGAGGTATCGGCGCAGAACCGGCACGGATCGACGTCAGTGATCGTGTTGCAGGTGGAGCAGTACGTCACGCGATCCTTCACGTCGAGCACAGCCGTGCACAGACGCTCGGCATCCTCGCGTGAACCGCGAAGCACGTGAAACGCGAGCCGCTGCGCGCTCTTGCCGCCGATACCCGGCAGCTTCTTGAGCTCGTCGATCAGGCGAGCGAGGGATTCGGGATGTGACATGCGTTCGGCAGGCCGCTCACATGCCCGGCAGCTTCAGACCGCCGAGCATGCCGCCCATGCTTTTCTGCAGCTCGTCGTCGACCTTCCGGTACGCGTCGTTGAGCGCGGCGACAATGAGGTCCTGCAGCATGTCGACGTCGTCCTTCGACACGACTTCGGGATCGATTTTGATGGACTGCAGCTGCTTGGCGCCGTTGACGACGACGCCGACCATGCCGCCGCCGGCACTGGCCTCGACGCGGAGCTCGGCCATCTGTTTCTGGAGGCGCTCCTGCATCTGCTGCGCCTGCTTCATCATCTGCTGGATGTTCATGAAATCTCGTCCACTCTCGTGATTTCTGCCGGGAAGATCTCGAGCAGGGCCCGCACGTGTTCATCGGCCAGCGCGCGCGTCCGGAGGTCTGCGTCCGGTCCTGGCGGCGGCGGCTCGGCAATCAAGGGAACCGGCGCGGCCGGCGCCTCGGGGCTCGGCGCCACACCGCGCATGGTGACGATGGGCACGCGTGCGCCGGCCAGCTGTTGTGCGATTGACTCGAGCTCGTTCCTGCGCGCCTCGATTTGGGCGCGGAGATGGTCGTTGCCCGGTGCGAACGTGAACAGCAGCCGCCGCCCATCGCATTCGACCGTCTGCGCCTGTGAGACCACCATGCCGTAGAACGTCGCCTTCGTGCGCTGCAGTTCGGTGAGGAACCTGTCGCGCAGGTCAGCGGGCAGGTCGCGCGCCTCGGTCGCGGGGTCGGGCACGACCGTCTCGATGGCCGCGGCCTTGGCCGTCGCGGCCGCGCTCGAACGCACTTCCTGAATGCGCGCAAGGGTCGCCTGCGGACCGCCGGGTTTTCGCGGAAAGTCGGGACGGTTCCCACTTCCGAACGTGGGACGCGCGGGCGCCGAGGCGGAACGGCTGCCGCTGCCGAGTGTGGGCGGAGCCGAACGCCCGGTCGACCCGGCACCGCCCGCGGAGCCAAGCGCGCCACCGCCGCCCCGCTGAAGGTTGGCGATGACTTCTTCGATCGGCACGAGCTTGCGCAGATGGATCCAGCGGAGCAGCGCCATTTCGAAGTGGTAGCGCGGCTGGGCGCTCGCGCGAATCTCGGTCTCGGCGCGCGCGATGACATCGAACGCCCTGAGGAGATCGTCGCGTGAGAACCGCTTGCCGATGGCCTGTAGCGATTCGCGTTCGCTCTCGGGTGCAAGCTCGGGATCCGTCAGGCGCGATGGATCGACGTTGATGAGGAGGAGATCGCGAACTAGCCTCGAAAGCTCGCGGCACACGAGTTTGAGATCGTAGCCATTCTCGACGGCTCGTCCCGCCAGCTGGAAGGCGGCCGCCGCGTCTTCGTCGGCAACCGCCGTCATGATGCCGAACAGCAGCTCGCGGCCCACCAGGCCGAGCACGGTGGCGACGTCTTCTGTGGTAATCGTCGTCCCCGCGAAGGCGATGATCTGATCGAGCGCGCTCTCGGCGTCGCGCATGCTGCCTTCGGCGGCGCGCGCGACATCCATCAGCGCCTCGTCCGGCACGGAGAGCCCCTCCGCGTCGGCAATCATCCGCAGCTGCGCCGAGATGGCGCTGACGCCAATCGTGCGGAACTCGAAGACCTGCGCGCGTGAGAGAATCGTGTCGGGAATCTTGTCCGCCTCCGTGGTCGCCATGATGAAGACGACGTGCGGCGGCGGCTCTTCAATCGACTTGAGCAGCGCGTTGAACGACGAGGATGACAGCTGGTGCACCTCGTCGATGATGAAGACGCGCTTGCGATCCCGCACCGGCGCGATCGCCAGTCCGCTGATGATCACTTCACGGATGTTGTCGACGCCGGTGTGGGTGGCGGCGTCGATCTCGAGCACGTCCATGTCGCGCCCTTGCGCGATCTCGACGCACGCGTCACAGATGCCGCACGGATCCGCCGTGGGCCCGTTGACGCAGTTGAGCGCGCGCGCCAGGAGGCGCGCAGTCGTCGTCTTGCCGACCCCGCGTGGTCCGGCGAACACGAACGCCTGATGAATGCGTCCGCTCGCGATGGCGTTCCGAAGCGTTCGCGTGACGGCCTGCTGGCCGACGACATCATCGAAACGCTGCGGACGCCACTTACGGGCAAGGACCTGATACATGGACGGGAAGCAATGACGAATGCGGATTGACGATTGACGATTGGCCTTTTGGGCGGACGGACCGGACAACGAACACGAAGACGACGTTCGCTAGCGCTAATCGTCGTCCGTCAATCTGCCCTCGTCAATGCAATCTTCGGGTCGTGGTGGGTTCCACCGCGACCCGGGAGGGCCTGCGGCACATGTCAGTGACTACTTAGCGCTGCTGCCTTCCGGCCCTGACGCGGTTCATAGGCTGAAATTGCACAGGTTCCGGGTCGCGGTGCGACCCACA
>JBKPMA010000015.1:0-5417 GCA_046731935.1 Acidobacteriota bacterium | reverse complement strand
AGATCGAGCAGTCGGTACGGATAGCCGCAGGCGTTCAGGCGCGCGCACACCAGCTCGGTGACCGGGTCCGCTAGTCCGCCGCACACGAGAATCATGATCGAGCCTCCGCCAGTGGACCGACCGCCAGGCCGTTCGATGCGGATGTCAGCTCCCGCGTCAAGGCGGCGACGATGAGTTCCTGCGCAGAGATGGTGAAGCGATCGATCTGAGGATGGGGCTCGACCGACACGATGCTCGGACCGTGTGCGGTTGGCGCGACGGCCACCTCGACGAAGACGAGTCCAGCCTCACGCGCGAACCGTCGGAGTGACAGTTCGAGTGCGAACGCGTCCTCTGGTGGATCGCTGTTCCAGACGACGACGTTGCCGACGACACAGGCGAGATCGGTATGGCCGTGTGGGTACGTGAGACAGATCGGTGCGCGCGGCGCCAGTGCAGCCAGTCCTGTCCACTCGACGTTCGTGCCAACGAGGTACTGCGACTCGCTCGTAAGGGGTGCGTAGACGGCGCCCTCGATGCCGTCGGCCATGAGGCGATCCCGGAAGGCGTAGATCGACTCGGATCTATTCGTGACGAGAGTGGCTGGTGTATCGAGTCCTGCGCGATGCAGCGCCGGCCGCCACGCGGCGAGCGGAAGTTGCGGGCGGTACCACGACGCGGCGGTCGGCCGGTTGACGACCGGACAAGGCAGGCTCGAAAGCCACGCGAGCAGCGCCGCGTGCGTTTCCGCCTGCATGTATGTGAAATCGTCCGGCTGCCATCCCACGGGATCGATCCATGCGCCGCCTCTGACGAGCACACCCTCGATGTCCGCTGCGGAGTCGGTGCCGAACGCCCACTGGCACTCAGGCGTGGGACCATCGAGGCGCCACGTACACCGCGCCGGAGAGGCGACGGGATTCTCGATGACGCGCGCCGCGCGGCCGGACGCGTGCAGTCGGGACAACACGCAGGCGCAGCACGGATCGTGAGGACTGCCGAAGACCAGATACATGAGACGCGACCTCGACGCGCACTGCGGGATCGGTGACGTGACCGCTGGAACAACCGGCCTTTGTCACAGCCGAGCAATGCCGCTCGCGTCTTTGTAGTGTCGGCGGCCGTCGATTCGTTGCCGTGGTCGAGCTGTGCGTTCGTCGCGCTACGCGTTCTGGTACGTCGCGATCACCACCCCCGTCGTCGTGGTCACGCTGTCGGTCAACCGAAGTGACGCGTGCGGCAGACCATCGTTGAACAATCGCTGCCCGCGGCCGAAAACGATGGGATGGATGAGCAGGACGTACGAATCGACCAGCTTGTGGCGCATCAACGTCTGCAAGAGATCGCCGCAGCCGAGGACGACGAGGTCGAGGCCAGGCTGTGCTTTCAAGCGAGCGACCGTATCCGCCGCCTCACCCGGCAGCAGTGTGGAGTTTTCCCACGGCAGCGGATCGCGAAGCGTTCTCGACGCGACGTACTTCGGCGTCCGATTCAAGATGGCGCTGTACGGGCTGTCGGTCCGCTTGGGCCAGACGGCGTAGAAGTCCTCGTAGGTACGCCGGCCGAAGAGGAGATCCGCACCGCGCGACATCCCCTTGCCCATGGCTTGCGCCATCACCTGATCGCGATACGGCAGCGCCCAGCCGCCGAATTCGAAGCCGCCGCGGACGTCCTCGTCGGCGCGTCCCGGTGCCTGCATGACGCCGTCGAGTGAAAGGCTGATCGTGGCCACAATGTTCCGCATGCGTCATCCTTGGTGGTGGGACGGCAGCATGCCGCCTCACCTCCTATACGAACGGCGGTGGTCTGGATCGACGGCGCATCGCGTTGGGGTGTGGTTTTGGATCCGTCTGACGTGACGTACGACCGGCGCCGTGTTCAGGCGCGGATCATCTCGTCGTAGCGGCTCTGAAGAAACTCGCGCTCCGCGTGGTTCTGCTCCAACGAGAGCGCAGCGGCATACGCTGTCGCCGCGTCGGCCGTTCTCCCGAGCCGGCGCAGGAAGTCCGCGCGAATCGCGTGGAACAAGTGGTAGCGATCGAGGTTGAGCCCTTCGATCGTCTGGAGCGCGGCGGAGGGTCCCTCTACCTCCGCTACGGCGACCGCGCGGTGCAAGTGCACGACTGGTCCCGGCATCACCTCGAGCAGCTGGTCGTAGAGCCGCAGGATCTGGTGCCAGTCGGTCGCTGCCGCCGTAGACGCGTCACTGTGGACGGCATTGATCGCGGCCTGGATTTGATACGGGCCAGGCTGATTGCGCCGCAGACAGATCCGGACGAGGGACTGGCCTTCGGCGATGAGCAGGCGATTCCACGCGGAACGATCCTGATCCGCGAGCAGTACGAGGTGTCCTGCTTCGTTCACACGCGCCGAGCGCCGCGACTCCACGAGCAGCATGAGCGCCAGCAGTCCCAGCACTTCGGAGTCGTGCGGCATCAGCTCCACGAGTACGCGCCCGAGGCGAATGGCTTCGGCGCACAGGGCTTCCCGTACGAGGTATTCGCCAGACGACGCCGAGTAGCCTTCGTTGAAGATTAGATAGACGACAGCGAGCACGGTGCGCACGCGGTGAGGCAGGTCCTCCGCGTCCGGGACACGGTACGGAATGCCCGCGTCGCGAATCTTGCCCTTCGCTCGCACCAGGCGCTGAGCCATCGTGGATTCCGGTACGAGGAACGCCCGCGCGATCTCCGGGGTCGTCAATCCGCCGAGCAGGCGGAGCGTGAGTGCCACCTGTGCGGCGGTCGCGAGGGCGGGGTGGCAGCACGTGAAGATCAGACGGAGGCGATCGTCGTGCACTGCATCCTCCTCCGTGGGGTCGCCGGCGGGATAGAGCAGGCGCGCGGCCTCTTCGTGGCGATCCGCGCGGGACGCCTCGCGCCGGAAGCGGTCGATCGCGCGGTTGCGCGCCGTGGTCACAATCCATCCGGCCGGACTCGGCGGGATCCCGGTGTCGGGCCATCGTTCGACCGCGGCGATGAAGGCGTCCTGCACGGCGTCCTCGGCTGCCGAGATATCCCCGAACATCCTGACGAGAATCGACACGGCACGACCGTACTCGGCCCGAAACGCACGTTCGATCTCGGCCCTCGTGACGTCACTCATAGGCAGAAACTGCCAGACACCTCCGGGAGGTGTCGCGGATTTGTTGCGAACGCTCCGTCCGACCGTGCAGTTGTGCCCATGACCCTCCCGGAGGTGTCTCGCAGTTTTTGACGGAACCGCAGTTATTTCTCAGTTTCAGCGGCCGTCCTGGAACGGACGGACCTCGATCGGCAGGCCGGTCGCGCGCGCCATTTTCTTGCCCCAGCCGAGTGCGCTGTCCAGATCGGCCGCACGGACGATGCAGAAACCGCCAATGTGTTCTTTGCCTTCGGTGAACGGACCGTCCGTGGTCATGAGCTCACCGCCCTGCACGCGCACGACGGTGGCCGTGCTCGGGGGATGGAGCCCGCCCGCGAAGACCCACACGCCCGCCGCCTGCATCTCCTGACGAACCGCGTTCACCTCTTGCATGACCGGCATCAGGATCTCAGGCGGGGGCGGAGGCCCGTCCGGCTGGTAGATGCTCAACAGGTACTGCTTCATACACGCTCCTTTTTTTTCTCCGCCTTCGCGCGCTTGCGCTTCGGCGCGACGGGCCATCTTCCGGTCTTGCGCTCCGGCGCGACAGGCCACCTTCCTGTCTTGCGGTTCGGCGCGACAGGCCGCCTTCGAGTTTTGCGCTAGGCGCGACCCATCGGTTTCGGCTGGCGCTTCGCCGGCGCGCCGGCCCTCACCTTCTATACGAACCCCGGAGCCCCGAATCGACAGGACCGTTCGCGAGGCGCGGACGCTGCGCGGTGCTCCCCTTGATTACCGAGCGGAGTCGCGCTATCCTCAGCTCGGAACCGAGGGCACGGTAGACAGGCACGGTCGCGCACGGCATGACGCACGGCGCACGCTTCCACGGACAGGGCGCACGGACACGGCACATGGCGCACGGCACACGACGCACGACGCACCGCGCACGGCGCAACGCGCACGGCACATGGCTCGCACACCGCGCCCTCCCGCGTCGTAGGCACACTCCGCACCCATACACCTATGACACGACCCGCTGACCTCGTACAAGGCACCCTCGACCTGCTGCTCCTCAAAATCCTCGCGCTGGAGCCGATGAACGGCCACAGCATCAGCCAGCGGCTCAAGCAGGTCTCCGGCGACATCCTGCAGGTCAGCGACGGCTCGCTCTATCCCGCGCTTCACCGACTCGAGCAGGAAGGCTGGCTCACCGCCACCTGGCGGACCACCGAGAACAACCGTCGCGCAAAGTTCTACACACTCAGCCGCCTGGGCCGCCAGCAGCTGGAGCGCGAACGTGAGAGCTGGAGCCGCCTCTCGACCGCCATCACCCACATCGTCAATCTCGACGAGGCGTAGATCATGCGACGCCTGCTGCGAGCCGTCGACCGCTGGCGCTACACCGTCCCACTGCGCGTGCGTTCCCTGCTTCGCCGCGCGGATGTCGAGCGGGACCTCGACGATGAACTCGGTTTCCATCTGGATAGGCAAGTGGACGACCTGGTTGCCGCGGGTGTCGACCCACTCGAAGCCCGCCGCATCGTCGTCCGCCGCTTCGGAGGCGTGGACCTGGCGAAGGAAGAGTGCCGGGATGCGAGGCGAGTGGCCATGATCGAGACCGTATCGCAGGACGTCCGCTACGCCGCTCGTGTGTTTCGCCGGAATCCAGGCTTCACCGCGGTCGCTGTCCTCACTCTCGCCCTCGGCAGCGGTGCAAACACAGCGGTCTTCAGTCTCGTGGACGGCGTGCTGTTGTCGCGGCTGCCGTATCCGGCGCCGGATCGCCTCGTGAGCGTCACGGGCACGTATCCGAATGGCGGCTTTGCGGCGATGCATGAACAGGTTCGCACGTTCGACGCCGCGGCTTACGCGGAAGGACACGCGTTCACGCTCACCGGCGACGGCGAACCGGCCCGCTTGTCTGGCACGCTCGTATCCGCTGGACTGATCGAAACACTCGGCGCCAGACCCGAAATCGGCCGATGGCTGCGGCCCGGCGAAGACGTTGCCGGCCGCGACCGCGTGCTCATCCTGAGTCACGGGCTGTGGGAATCGAAGTTCGGACGGGACCCTCAGATCATCGGACGCTTTCTGGTGCTCGACGGCGTGCCGCGCCAAGTGGTCGCCGTGATGCCGGCGTCCTTCCAGTTTCCTTCGGCGCGCACCGATCTGTGGGTCCCTCTTGGTCTGGATCCTGGCAACGCGCCGCACTATTGGGCCGGCGATTACATGCCGATCGTCGGGCGCCTGCGGCCGGGCCGCTCGATCGCCGAAGCGCACGCGGAGATCCGTCTGTTCCAATCTCACGTTGGTGCACTGTTTCCCTGGACGATGCCGGCGGACTGGAATCGGAATGTGACCGTCATTCCGCTGCA
>JBKPMA010000014.1:0-5498 GCA_046731935.1 Acidobacteriota bacterium | reverse complement strand
AGGTTGGGGAGCCCTCCGTTGACGATCACGACATCGGTCGGCTCGTTCGAGCTCGCGAGCATGGTGAAGAGCCACCGCAGATCGCGAAGCACGGCACCCTCTTCATGCTCGAGCTGGGTCGCGGAGTTGTCGGCTTTGGCTTTCTTCTCTAAGCGCGAAGGGACAGCAAGGTCGGTTCCGCAGTTCGCCGTTCCTCCCGGGCATCCAAACCCTGAGATTTCGCCCATCTCGAGCGAACGTTGAAAGCCGCCTGCGAACGCCTCAGCGACGGCTTTCCGGACCAGACCGCGGTCACGTTCGAACCGGATGCTGCGTGAAAGCGGAAGCGGCGCCGCGGCGATGAGAAAGCCATCCGGAAGGCGATCGACGAACTCTTGGGCCGACGCGCGTACTGGCTGGCGATCGTTTGGCGCCAGCGAGTCGCGGTCAATCAGCAGGACGACGCGAGGTATCGCGTGAGTCGTGGACGCTGCCGCACCGGCGTCCGGCCGCCGGCCCTTTTCCCGCGCCGGGTAATACGCGAACGACACGATGGGCCGTGGGCGTCCATCCACGAGGAGCGTCACCTCGTCTGCCCGGAGATCCACGACCTGTGTGTTCTTGCTCAAGACGCGCATGTCGACGACGACGAGATTGACGCCGGAGCGGAGGATCTGCTGCGCGGAACTCGAGAGGCCGAGCGCGGACAGACACGCTATGGCAACGGCGCCGGCGCCAGCGACGACCCGGAGCGACATCATGGTTAGTGTCGCACGCTGGCAGGTTCCTGGTAGCCTAGCGCCCGTGCGACCTCAGGCCGCCGTCGGCTTTACCGTGAAATCCGGCTGGGCGTCGGTCGTCCTGCTCGACGGGCCCGAGAGCGAGCCAGCCGTCCGCAGGAGTCAGCGCCTGGAATTGTGCGATCCGTCGGTACCCGAGGCTCGACAGCCGTACCACGCAGGATTCGGGAAGGCGCGTACCGACGACGAGACGCTTCATCGGCTGGTCGCAGAGGTCGACCGATTCGGGACGCGTGCCGTCGCCGAACTGCTCACCGAATATTGCTCTGACAGGGAGCGCAGGATCGTCGGCGCCGGCCTGGTCGTCGGCAGTCTGATCGATCCGGACACCATCGCGAACCCGCACATACGCATCCATGCCCTTGAAGGGCGGCTCTTCCGGCAGTGCGTCGAAGCAGGCGCGCGCGAGTGCCAGATGGCGATGCGCACGTGGCGCGAACGGTCCCTCTATGCTGACGCCGCAGGCATGCTGCGCCGTCCTGAAACCGCAATTCGTGCCACGCTGACAGCGCTCGGCCGTCCCGTCGCCGGCGGATGGCGCACCGAGCAGAAGGCTGCGGCGCTGGCGGCGTGGCTCGTCCTGCACTCGTCTTGCACCGCATAAATGACGCTCGCGCCGGCACTCCTCCCGCAGACGGCTGGCGAGGCCCGGTCATGACCAGGTGGATCGCTCCTGCCCTGGTGACCCTTGCGCTCGCATCGCCAGTGTCCGCGGAGCCAGTTGCGAGTCACGTGGCGGGCGACCTGCGGCTCATGACCATGAGCAGCCGCGTGTTCGGGAACTCGCGCACGCTGCGCGTGCTCCTTCCGAAAGACTACGATGCGCCGTCGAACCGCACCCGTCGCTACAGCGTGCTCTACCTGAACGACGGTCAGAATCTCTTCGACGCGGCGACGTCCACGTTCAATCGCGACGAATGGCGAGTGGACGAGACCGTCGAACGCCTGACTGCAGCTGGCTCTCTGCCTCCATTGATCGTGGTCGGCATTGACCACGCAGGCCGCCGCGCGCGCGCACACGAGTACCTGCCGTACCCGGACGCGTTTCTCGAGCCGCCCGATCCGCATCCGGCCGGCGATCGCTATCCGGCGTTTCTCGTCGACGAGGTACTGCCATTCATTGACGCGCATTTTCGAACCATTCCCGATGCGGCACATCGCGGGATCGGTGGGTCCTCGTACGGTGCGCTCGCGTCGGTCTTCGCGGTCGTGGCGCGCCCTGGCGTGTTCAGCCGGCTGCTCCTCGAGAGTCCGTCGCTCTACGTGGCGGACGCGCGAATCATCGAGGATGTCAAGAGAGCACGGGCACTGCCAGAGCGCGTCTCTCTCGGCGTCGGTACCAACGAGCTCGGCGCGGCGACATGCGATCCCGGTGCCGACGCAGGGGAGGCTGGCCGCGACGTCAAACGACTCGCGGCGGTGCTCGTCGCGCATGGGCTGAGTGAGCACGCGGTGCACGTCACGGTCGAGCCGTGCGCGCGGCACGAGGAATCGGCATGGGCCGCGCGTCTTCCAGAGGCCCTCCGATTCCTGTACTCGCGATAGCGCCAGTGTCGAATCCGGCGCATAATGTCGCGCCACCATGACTCCAGAAAGCGCGCTCGCTTCCGCCCCCCTTCTCGAACAGGCCACCTCCCTTCGCGACTGGGTCGTGGGCATTCGACGCGAGCTGCATCAGCATCCGGAGCTGCTGTACGAGGAGGTCCGCACGAGCGCTGTCGTTCGCCGTGAGCTGGATGCGCTCGGCATTCCCTACAGACATCCTGTTGCGACGACCGGCGTCGTGGCCACGCTCGGGAATGGCCAGGGACCGTGTGTCGCCCTGCGCGCGGACATGGATGGCCTGCCGATTCATGAAGACGTGGACGTGCCTTTCCGCAGTCAGACGGACGGCAAGATGCATGCGTGCGGGCACGATTGCCATACGGCCATGCTGCTTGGGGCGGCGCGGCTTCTGAAGGCGCAGGAGAGTGGAATCAACGGCACCGTGAAGCTGTTGTTCCAGCCGGCTGAAGAAGGGGGCGCCGGTGCGCTCAAGATGTGCGAAGAAGGGGCGCTGTCGAATCCTGACGTGCAGCGCGTGTTCGGAATGCACGTCTGGCCGTATCTGCCGACCGGTACACTGGGTTCCCGCACAGGCACGTTGCTCGCCGCCGCGGGTATTCTCAACATCAAGGTCATCGGGAAGGGTGGCCATGCCGCCATGCCCCATGGGGCGATCGATCCGGTTGCCACGTCCGCCGCGATCATCGCCGGGCTCCAGACGATCATTTCGAGAGAACTCGATCCGCTCGAAGCCGGTGTCATCAGTGTCACGAGCATCCACGGCGGAGAGGCCTTCAACGTGATCCCGCCAGAGGTGCAGATGATCGGGACGATCCGATCGCTCACCTCACGCGGTCTGCAGCGTCTGCAGGAACGCGTTCGAGAGGTCGCTGGCCAGATCGCCTCCGCCCATCGGTGTCAGGCGGTCGTCACGTTCCCCGGCCACGACTATCCTGCGACGGTCAACGACGAGACCTGCTGGTCGCTCGCGCGCACGATCGCCGGCGAGCTGGTTGGCCCGCAATCGGTCGTGGAGGTCACGCCGGTCATGGGCGGCGAGGATTTCTCCTATTTCCTCGAGCGCGTGCCTGGCTGCTTCGTCGTACTTGGCATCCGCAACGAAGCAAAAGGTGCCGTCCAGGGCGTGCATCATCCCCAGTTCGTCGTCGACGAAGATGCCCTCCCCATCGGCACGGCCCTTCACGCGAGCTTTGCATTGCGATCGCTGGCTGCCTTGGCCGCCGGCGGCTGAACTGCTCCACTTGCGCTCCCGCCTTTGACGCAGCCGAGGTAGACTCACAAGCTCCCAGCTTCATCCGTGGGCTGCCGATGCGCATGTCGAGCCGCTCCCGGGACCAATTTTTCGTTCGTACACGCGAAGGCCCGGAAAGCCGCTGGCCTCGCACTGAGGTGATGGATGGAGACAGAGAAGCCACCGACGCCGGATCTCTACTTCGACACGATCTTCGCGTTTCAGCGATCTGCCGCGTTGAAGGCAGCGATCGACGTCGATCTGTTCACCGCCATCGCAGGCGGAGCACGGACGCCGAAGGATTTGGCCGCGGCGTGCCGCATCCCCGAGCGGAGCGCCCGCATTCTGGCCGACTACCTGACCATCGCCGGCTTCGTGGTCAAATCGAATGGCACCTATACGCTCACGCCCGACACCGTGGCGTTCCTGACGAAGACCTCGCCGACATATCTCGGCGGTACGGCGGAGTTCCTCTATTCGAGTGAAGTACTCGAACGCGTCAAGACCTTGAGCGACACCGTCCGTCAGGGTAAACCGGCGCTGAACATGGTGGCGGGAGAGGATCCAGCGTGGGTGCACTTCGCCCGCGCGATGGTGCCGATGATGATGCCGGCTGCTCACGCGATCGCGGATCTGATCGATGCGTCGGCGGGCCAGCCAATGCGTGTGCTCGATATCGCCGCCGGCCACGGCATTTTCGGCATTGTCATTGCGCAGCGGAACCCGAAGGCCGAGATCGTGGCTGCGGACTGGCCGTCCGTGCTCGCCGTCGCCAGCGAACACGCCGGAGCCATGGGTGTCGCGTCACGCCATCATCAATTGCCTGGCGACGCGTTCAAGACGGATTTCGGTACCGGGTTCGACGTGGCGCTCGTCACGAACTTTCTGCACCACTTCGACCGGCAGACGTGTGTCGGCTTCCTCCGCAAGACGGCGCGCGCCTTGAAAAAGGGAGGCCGCGTGGCCGTCCTGGAGTTCGTACCGAACGACGATCGCATCACACCGCCCATGGCCGCCCGATTCAGTCTGACGATGCTCACCAACACCGATGGCGGGGATGCCTACACATTCCGCGAGCTGAGTGAGATGCTGACGGAGGCAGGCTTCAGTCAGGTGACACAGCATCCATTGCAGGGACCTGAGACCGTACTCATCGCCACAACCTAGGACACGACCGTGACGCAGCCCACTCCAGAAAAGATTCTACAGACAGGATTGGCCTTCTGGCCGTCCAAGACCCTTCTCAGCGCGATCGAGATGGGCGTGTTCACCGAGCTCGCCAGGGGAGCGGAACGCTTCGAGGCATTGTCGGGACGGCTCGGACTGCACCCGCGCTCCGCCCGCGATTTCCTCGACACGCTCGTCGCCCTCGGCTTCCTGACTCGCGACGGTGATCGCTATTCGAACACCGTCGAGACCGATCTGTTCCTGGATCGCCACAAGCCGTCGTACGTCGGCGGCATTCTCGAAATGGCGAACGCGCGTTTGTACAAGTTCTGGGGGAACCTCACCGAGGCGTTGCGGACCGGCGAGCCGCAGAACGAAGTGAAGAGCGGCGGCCTCGGAACCTTCGAGTCGCTCTATGCCGATCCGGCGCGCCTGAAGTTGTTCCTCGCCGCCATGACAGGCATCAGCCACGGCGCGAACCTGGTGATCGCCAAGGCGTTCCCATGGAAGGACTACAAGACGTTTGTGGACGTCGGCACGGCGCAGGGCGACCTCGCCGCGCAGATCGCGCTCGCGAATCCACACCTCGCCGGCGTTGGCTTCGACCTGCCGGAGGTCGCGCCCATTTTCGAGGAGTACGTCCGTGCAGTGGGCGCGGGCCGTCTGACATTCTCGCCTGGCAGCTTCTTCGATCAGGACCTGCCGAAGGCGGATGTCGTGCTGATGGGGCACATCCTGCACGACTGGGATCTGCC
>JBKPMA010000013.1:0-19771 GCA_046731935.1 Acidobacteriota bacterium | reverse complement strand
ACCCACCGAGCCGCTGCGGCGGCGGCAGCAGGGCGCGCTGGATCTCCGCCGCGATCTTCATTTCCTGCTCGATGCGTGCTTTGTCGAGCGTCTCGCGATAGAGCCGCGCATTCTCGATGGCGACGGCGGCTTCGGTCGCGAGCGTGTCGAGCGCGGAACGGGCCGCGCGCGAGAGCACGGCGCCCTTCTCGCGGCTGTCGAGATAGAGCACGCCAATCCGGCGCTCTTCGTTCGGCATGTCCGCGCGATCCAGATAGCGCACCAGCTTCAGCGGCACGCAGAGGACATGGCGGATGCCGAGCACCACGGTGCTGTTGTGCTCGGTGGCGAAGCTGCTATCGAGCAGGTCAGCGACGACCCGTTCCTGGCCCGTCGAAAATACTTCTTCGGGAATCTTGCGGCTCGTCTCGAAGCTCTTGCCCGGCAGCGTCACGCGGCCGCGGGCGCGGGCCAGCTTGAACTCGAGCTCGTCGTTCTGCTTGTTCGCCAGCATGATGAAGCCGCGTTCGGCGCCCGTGACCTCGATGGCCGAATCCATCACGAGTGCGAGCACTTCGTCGAGGACGCGTCCGGATCCCAGCGCGCGAAGCCCTTCCAGCAGCGCCGCGATCTGCCGCAAATCGCCAACCGCGGAGGTCGTGTGCTTGTCGACCGATCCCGACTGCGGCGCATCGTCGAGCAGAAAGACCATTTCGGCGCCGCCACTGCGGCCGAGGCGGATGAGATCGCCGTGCGCCAGCTGCTTCTCGGCCACCTGCTCGCTGTTGACGAACGTACCGTAGCGGGAGCCCCGGTCGCGCAGGATGTACTTGTCGGAGTCGAGGGCGATTTCAGCGTGGTCGCGGGACACGTCGCTGCCGACCAGCTGGAGGTCGTTTCCGCTGCGGCGGCCGATCGAAAACACGGGCTTCTCGAGCGGCACAAGCCGGCGCCCGAGTGCATCTGTTACTTCGAGACGCCCAACAGACATGCGTATGGTCCGGACCTCAGGAGTGAGAGCGAAACAGAAGCATAGCTGATTCAAAACAGGCCAGCAACCGCACGGCGCCCCCTACCGACGCCGGACGATCCGCCAGACGAGCACGATGGCGGCCAGCACGGCGATCACGTAGCCGACAATCTGCGGGACGTCGCCCTGAACGGCCCGGCCCATGAACAGGCCGGCGAGAACGAGTGCCAGGAGGGCGAGTGCCCCGGGCCACCGAGCGGCCGGCGCGGCAGGGACTGGCGGTTTGACCCTCGGCTCGGTCGTCGCCGTTCCGCATCGATAACAAATGAGTGCCTTGTCGGCGATCTCGGTGCCGCAATTCCTGCAGATCATTCGGTCGATTCTATACGGACGGGCCGAGTGCGGCCGTCCTCGCTATACTGATTTCCATGATTCCGTTGCGGGACGTCATTCCGTCCAGGACGTACCCGGGCGTCACCATCGCGTTGATCGCCATCAATGCGCTGGCTTTCCTTTACGAGATCTCCCTCACGGATCGGCAGCTGAACGCGTTCGTGAATACATGGGCGCTCGTACCCGCCGATTTCAGCTGGCTGACGGTCGTCACGTCGATGTTCCTGCACGGCGGCTGGCTGCACGCGATTGGCAACATGTGGTTCCTCTGGATCTTCGGCGACAACGTCGAAGACCGCGTGGGTCACGGGCGCTATCTGGTGTTCTATCTGCTGTGCGGGACCGTTGCCGCGCTCGCGCAGGCGTTCAGCGATCCGACCTCGATGGTGCCCACGATCGGCGCATCGGGTGCCGTGGCAGGCGTGATGGGCGGCTATATCGTCCTCTATCCGCACTCGCGCATCCTGACGCTGCTGCCGATCTTCGTGTTCATCCAGCTGATTGAAGTGCCCGCGGCCGTCTTCCTTGGCCTCTGGTTCGTGCTCCAGCTGTTTGGCGGCGTCGGTGCGCTCATGACGACGGGGCGGGACACGGCGGGCGGCATCGCGTTCTGGGCGCACGTCGCGGGCTTCGCGGCGGGAGCCCTGCTCATCAAAGTGTTCAGCAAGCCTGAACGCGCGGCCGTGGAGTGGTGGAACGATCGGTGACTCTTGCTAGGACTTCTGCCGCAGGGCGCGTGACACACGCGCGAGCTCGATCATGAGCTGCTCGAACTCGGCGTCCCACTGTGGCGCAGGCATGGTCTTCTTCTTCAGCTTCAACGCCTCCGCCTGTTCTTCGAGCGCACGCTGTCGTGCCGCCAGTGCCGCGAGCGCAGGATCGACCGACAGCGCGGCGGGATCCGCGTCGAGATAGACGGTGCGGGCCAGGGATCCGTCCGGGCCGGGCGCTTCGGCCTGCCGGCCGATCCGATCGCCGTTGTCGTCGAGCATCGCGTGTTCGGTCGCGAGCTGCCCGTGCTGCTCGAAATACTGCGCCACGGCCGCGCTGGTCTGGACGAACGCCTCCCACACTGAAATCCGGCCATTGCGATCGAGATCGGTGGCAGGATCCTCGAGCGCTTTCGCGAACATCTCCGCGAATACCGTATCGAATCGTTGTGCGCTCGAATCGGTGGCGGTGACGACCACACGGTTCCTGCGCGATAACGCCTCGAGGAACGGAAAACTGGCTCCCGTCGCATTGACGAAGATCACGCGCCCCTGCAGCGGGGCCACGAGCTCCGCCCACTCTGAGGCGTCCAGATCCGGTCCGACCAGATTGAACTTCGCCGTGGCGCCATCGGATGTACCGTGTCCGGCGAGCAGCACCAGCACGAGGTCGCCTGGCTTCACCTGCGTCCTCAGCGTCTCGAACGCCGCGCGCACGTGCTCACGCGTGCTCGTCAGGGAAGGATTGGTCGTCGTCCCGGACAGGACGATCACGTGAGACGACTCGAACGAGAGCCGCTCTCTCACCGCCTTGCCCAGCGAAGCCTCGAGTGTCGCGAACTCGCGCTGATATGCGTCCCCGCCAGGCGCGCCAACGACGATGACGGCATAGCGCTCCTGTGCCGCGCATGTGCCCGCTGCTGCGAGCATGGCTGTCACGATGACCGCGCTCACCAAGCCAGACGCACGTGTCATCTGAGACCCAGTCGCCGGCGAAGCAGCCATTCGGCTGCGAGGAGTCCGATTACGATCAGCAGCGACCATCCGGTGTGCCAGAGGTCGCGGTATTCGCGTGTGACCGGCGCCGGTTTGCCGGCGCGAATCGCGGCTCCCACCCGATCGATGTCAGAGACGGGAAGGTACGTTCCACCGGTCGCCGCGCTCAGCCGCTCGAGGACTGCGCGGTTGAGGCGCGGATCCGAGAACTCCGCGTCGATCCCACCGCCGAGCGTGTACGTGTCGGCTGTTCCCAGCGTCGTCGATCCCTTGTGCGCCGCCGCGGACAGGCGAAACACACCGGGCCGATCGACGAGCCACTCGGCGCGGTAAGACCCGCTGCGAGTGGCGTCGCGCACAACCGGCAGATCTCGGGTCGAGCCGTCCGGCGCGTGCAACGTGACCTGGACGGAGGCGTCCGGGACCGGCACGAATGCCTCATCACGCGCCCGAAGCTCTGCGACCGCACGCCCGCCGGGTGAGATGGCCACCGGCGCGGTGAGCTCCACGGGATCTGCGCTTGCGCCCGCGAGCCAGCGAACCGACTGACGCCAGAACGTTTCAAAGCTGTGGTCGGCCGCAGGCAGGCGCATCTTCCAGCGCCAGCTGGCCTCGCCAGTGAAGATCATCGCGCGTCCGCCGCCATAGCGCTGCACCGCGATGAGTGGCACCGGCGTGCCGCTCGCCGTCTCGGTCATCGCGAGCACGGTCGCGCCTGGCCGCGGGGATCCCACGATGGTCGCGCCGGCCAGCGCGGGCATTGCCGCCCAGCGCTGCGCGATCTCGTTCGCGTTGCCGGCGATCCGCATGATCGGATGCCGTGCTCCTTCCGGAGTCAACGTCACACGCAGCCTGTCCGCGGACGACTCGAGCGCCGTCTGAACCACGCCGGTCCGCCGGTCCGTCGGATCCAGCGGCAGGATGGCCTCGAGCGGCGACCCCGTGACCGAGGCCGCCAGCAACGCCTCGGCATCGACGATGAGCACACCACCGCCGCGATCGGCCACGAAGTCTGCAACCAACGCGAGCTGGTCGCGCGTGAGCGCGTCGAACGGCGCGCCCGCAAAGACGATGACGTCATATGCGAACAGCGCTTCGCGCGTGACCGGGAATCCGCCGCCGAGCGCTGCCGTCCGAGACGGATTGGCCTGCACGTAAAACGTGTTCTGTCCGTGTTCGTTCTGGCCCTTGCGGACGACCGCGTCCACCTCCAGCGAAGGATCGTCGCGCCACGCCCGCTTCAGGAACGCGTGCTCGAACCCGGGCAGGCCCTCGACGATGAGCACACGACGCGGCCGTGCGGGAGGCGCGACCAGCACGTCGGCGGCGTTGTTTGCGGTCGTGAGCTCGCCGGATGCGGGCGCGACCTCGATGTGGAACACAGCGGCAAGCGCGCGGTCCTGTGGGACGGTGAACACCGCCTGCACCGGTGTACCGTCGCCGGGCAGCACGACATCGCGCAGCTCGATCACATGCCCCTCCTGCGTCAGCCGCACCGACGCCGATCCCGTCGCTCCGTGCCCGACGAGCGTCGCCGTGATCTCCACCAGCGACGCATCGAACGCCGACGGACCGGTGGTCACACTGCGAACCTCGCGGTCTGCCGTCACGGCGGCGCTGCCAATCCCGACCGCGACGACGGGCGCCCCTGGAACCGGCGCGCCCGCCTTGGCGGGCACGTCGCCGGTCTCGCCCCCATCCGACAAGAGCACGATGCCGGCGAGCGAGCGGTCGCGGTATCGATCGCGGATGTCGCGGATCGCCGAGGCCAGATTCGACACGCGATCCGACGCCGACATCTGCTCGAATTCAGCCCGGGCGATTCGCTCGCCGACGCTGTAGGTCTCGACGGAAAAGCCCTTGGCGAGGTCAGGCAGGATCCGTTCCCTAGCGGCAGTGATGGCGGTCGCGAGCCGTGAGCTGCGTCCGTCCGGCAGGCTCATGCTGCGCGACGTGTCGACCAGGACCGCGACGACGCCCTGCTCGCCGGCCGCGGGCGGCAGCGGAGCGACCGGCCGCATGAGCATCAGGACGACTGCCGAGAGGGTCAACGCACGCAGCAGGACGAGCGGCAGCCGCTCGGCCGGGGAGAGCACGACTGACGGCCGCTGGTACGCGGTGATGGCCAGGCCGAGGATGGCGGCCGCCACCAGCACGATCCCCCACCAGGGCAACGGGTACGCGAATGTCACGTCAGGGCTTCGGCACCGCGAGCGAGCGGAAGTACTGATCCACGGCGCGGCGGTACGCGTCTGGGGCTGCGTCGGTCGGGCCGCTCGACAGCCGGTCTTTGAGCGCGCGCTCCAACAGCTGCTGCGACAGCGTGGACTCGAGGCGCTCGAGGTTGAGAGTCACTTCACGATGCAGGACGTCCCACTTGGAGAAATCCTGCTTGAACGCTTCGGTCCCGGGCGCCGAATAGACCATCAGCTGGCCTTCGGGCGTGGACCCGGCGCCCCCCGTGCCATTGACCACTTGAGGCGTTCGCGCCGGTGACCGCAGCTCCTGTTCGAGGCGGGAGGCTTCCTGCAGCTGCTCGCGGTACTGCTGCTGCAATCGCTGCGATTCGTCCCGTGAGGCATTGCCTGGAGCGGCGCCCTGTCCCCGTCCGTTGGGATCGTTCGAAGCGGACTTGTTGAGCTCGGCGAGCTGGCGGCGCAGTGATTCCAAGCGTTCCTTCACGTCTCTGGCTCGCGACAGTTGATCCGACAGCCGGCGGCCCTCCTGATCGGTGCCGAGACCGTTGCTCAATTGGTCCGCGGCCTTGTCGAGCGCCCGTGCCAGGTCCCGCGCCGCCGTAGCCGATCGCTCCTCTGCTCCCGGAGTTGGCTGCTGTTCGGATTCCCGCAGACTCCGCGCCAGGTCACGCATCTTCGATCCGGCGCGCAGGTCGCGCAGCGCCCGATTGGTCGCATTCGCCGCCGCCTGATCCGAGGGACGCTGCTGGGGCCCTTTGGCGAGCTCCTGCACCTGCTGCCCGAGTCGATCGGCACGATCGGCGAGTTGCTCCTGCTCGGTCGCAGCCTGCCGCGGCGCACTCGGCGTTCCGGCGCCGCGCCCTTTGCTCATGCGATCCGCCAGCTTGCGTTCGCGATCGGCCAGGTCTCGCGCTTCAAGCTGGAGATCGCCGATAGCCCGCTGACCTCCGGGGCGGGGCTCGCCGCCAGCGAGCTGCCGTTCGAGTGACCGAAGCTGTTCGAGCGCTCGGCTGCTGCTGGCGCTCGCACCAGAGGGATCCTCGCGGCGCAGATCGCTCGCGGCTCCACGCATCTGTTCGGACGCGTCACGCAGCCGCGACGGGTCGCCGGATCCCTGTTTCTGATCCTCCCGTCGTTGACTGGCCATCTGCTGTGCGAGCTGTTCCGCTTCGCGCCGCAGCTCGGTCTGATCGCGCGTGAGCTTTTCGAGGCGCCGTTTCATCTCTTCGGCTGACAGGTTCTCTCGCGATTTCGCAAGTTCCTCCTGCTGCCGTGCGAGCTGATCCTGGCGCTGTGCGAGCTGACGGACGCGCTCCAACGCTTCGTTGCGATCGCCGTGTTCGGATGAATCGCTGCCGCTTCGCGGCGTCTCGTAGTTGGTCTGCTGCTGACGCTGCAGCTCGCGATCGAACAACGTCGACAGATCTTCGCGCGCCCGCTGAAAGCCGCCGCCGCCCGTCGGTGTCTGCTGACGCACCACCTCGCGTCGCCGGACTTCTGCTTGAGCGCGAAGCAGCTGATTGAGAGCATCCATCTCGCCCGGGACGGCTTCGGCAGTCTTGCCGGCGTCGAGCGCAGCCTGGGCACGCCCCATCGCGGCCACGGCATCCTGAATGGGGTTGTCGGCCGGCCCGCTCGCGCCCACCCCCGGCCGGCCGCGTCGATCGGCCGGCCCGGCGAGCCGCTGCGTCCGCTGTTTCAGCTCGCCTTGTGCGCGTCCCACCGCTTTCACGTCGGTACTCGATCGCCCTGCCAAACTACGTTTGTCCAGCTTCCAGGTAGCGACGATGATGTCCTTCTGGGCCGTCACGAGGTCATCGAGATCACCGGATCCAGGCATGCCTGCCTGCGCCTGGCTCTGCGCAGCCGCGAACTCCTCGTTGAACGGCTTCACCTCCAGGAAGAAGATGTCGCTCCGGCTCTCGGCCGAACGCCGGCCGCGCCCGACATCCCGGGCACGCGCGTAATAGGTGACGAAGTCGCCAGGCTTCACGTGGAGGTCTTCCAGGTAGAGCGTATGGCGACCCTCCGACAACGTGCCGCGCTTCCGCGCGGTGAATGGGATGGCGACTTCCTTCCCGCCGCGGACGCCATACAGGAGGTCGAAGCTGGCGAGGCCGTAGTCGTCCTCGGCGCTGGCCTCGATCGCCACCTCTTCCAACGCCGTGACCTGCCGGTCACCCGTCGGGCGAATGATGCGGACGTCGGGCGGACGATCATCGAGCACACGAATGAAGTACTCCGGATCGCCGCGCGAGGGCACGCCCGCGCCGCTCTGGAGCTGCACACGATACGAGCCGTCAGCGCTGACGGAGAGATCGGCTGACAGGCGGCCGGGACCGTCCGGCGACAGCGTGACCGGACCGGTGGACAGATTGAGCTGTCCCGCCGCAGCCGGCCCGCTCGCGTGAACGGTCACGTGTACCTGCGTACCGGCGGGCGCATAGATATCGCCGCCATCTTCCTCGTTCCTCGGCGGCAGGTGCGTATACGACGGGAACTCGTACCGCTGGTCGATGCGCTGCACCCGCGGTTCCTCGAGGACGGTCACCGCGTATCCCGGTGACGACGCCGAGCCCACGAGGACGGTGTAGCCAAACGACCGGGTCACGCCGTCGAATCGGGAGACATAGCCATTGGCCGACTTCGTCATCTCGATCGTACGGGTCTTGCCGCCCGTTCGAGTCACCAGTCGCGGCACGAGGCCGCCGGCAGACGAGGGCCGCGCGGCGATCGTGACCGCTTGACCAGGCCTGATCGAGACGTTGCCAGGCGTGACGTCGAGCCTGACGGTGTGCGGCCACGCATACGCCGACGCGACTTCAAACGCCTGCCATCCCGGCTGAACCCACAACGCGAACGCGGCAGCGGCAGCCAATCCGCCGGCAACCGCGATCCGTCTGGCGCGGGTGATGGACGCTGCCGGCACGACGTCGTCGAGCGTTACCTGCGCGAGCACACGTGAGGCATCGCTCTCGAGCGCGGCCCTCAACGGCGCGGCGTCCGCCCGCTCACGGAGATCGACTGCCGTCGCGAGACGATCTTCCAGCGCCGGACATCGTTCTTCGATGAGCCGCGCGAGCGCCCGGTCTCCAGGTGCCTGCGTGCGCTTGTGCACGGTCCACCCGACGACCGCCGCGGTCGCGGCCACTGCAATGGCCGCACTCGCCACCAGCAGCAGTCCCTGTGTAGCGGTGAGGGCCGCACCGATCCGCGTGATGCCCCACACGACGGCGAGCGCCACCGCGAGGCGCGCCGCCAGTTCCAGGCGCGAGAGCATTCGCCATCGCCGCCGGACGTCCTCGAGCACTGACTGCACCGAGATTGACGCACTCATGGGTCGATCAGCTCCGTCGTCCGACGGCGCTCTCAGCCACGAGAGCAGCCAGCATGACCATCAATCCGTACCGCCAGAGCGACTGGTCGTGCTCGGCTGTGCGGACATCTGCGGCGGTCTTCGCCATCACCACTGTATTGGCCTGCTTCGAGGGCGGCAGCGCCGCCCGGAACGCGGCCACTGACATCCGTCCGTCGTCGGATTCGCGCGTGTCGACGTTGACTGCAATCCGCCGGGTGCCGGACGGCCCTGCCGCGGACACCTCGATGACGCCCGGTACATCGGCCGCCGTGTCTGGCCAATCCCCCACATGGTAAGACGCGGAGCTCGCCCGTTTGTCAGCAACATAGTCGAGCACGCCATGGACGAGTGGGACGAACACCGGATGCAGGGGCAGGTCGTTCCACGCGTTGGCCATGTCGGACGCCAGCACGAGCACGCGGCCGCCCTGGTGCGGGATCTCGAGAAGCGCCGGGCTGCCGTTGGAGAAGCGCGCGAGCACGCTCGCGTCTTTGTCGGATAGTTGCGCGAAGTGCTCGAACCGTACGGTGCCGAGCAAGCCGGGTTCGCTGCCGAAAGCCGCAAACACGGGATGCCGGAGGTCGGTCGCGGCCAGGCTGAGCGGCGCGTCCGGCGAAGCCTGCGGTCCGATCGCGATCGCAAGCGATGGCGGCAGAAGCGACGTGAAGCGCGTTGCGTCTATCGTCGGACCGGCGACCACAACCAGTCCGGTACCTCGCGACGCGGCATCCGCCAGCGCATCCGCGCCGTGCCGATCCAGGCCCCCCGATCCGAGCACGACGACCGCGGCGTAGCTCGAGAGGTTCGGCCGATCGTCGACCTGGTCGGCGGTCGTCCGATCAAGTGCGAATCCTGATTGCGCCTCCGTGGCTTCGACGGCCTTGCCCACGAAGAACGCCGCACTCGCGGCACCATCCCCCGTAACCAAGAGCACGCGCGGGCGCGCGGGCGCATCGAGGACGGAGTAATAGTCATTGTCGGCTGGAAGACCGTCCGGATCCGTCAGCGACACGCGGAGTGCGCCGCGGGACGGCGGCGTGGCCGTCACTGGAACGTCTACGGCAGCGCGTGGCGGAATGGTCGCCGTCACCCCACCGGCGGGACGCCCGTCGACGGTCAACGTGAGTCTGGTCGCGCGCGGCTCCGGCCAGGTGCTGGCGATGCTGACGACGAGTCCGCCGGGAGAGCGCTGAGCGTTCCGCACGGCGAGGTTTCCGGCTGGCGACTGAACGTCGCGCACGTCAACAGTCACGCCCGACGGCAGCGCACCTTGCGAGGCCGCGTCCCACCCGTGTGGCTGAAGGTCGGTCACGATGACGAGCCGGCCGGCGCGATTGCCAAACAGATCTGCCGCCGCGGAGAGGGCCGCCGCATAGCGCGTCCCACGCGGACGGGGACTGGCGTGCGACACCGCGGACCGCACCGACGCCCGATCCAGCGTCGGAGGCACGGCCACCATCGCCTTATCGTCGAACGTGATGAGTGCGATCTGTCCGCCGGATGGCGCCTCGTCAACGGCGGCAATTGCCTGCTGTCGGGCGCGTTCGACCTGCGCTCTGGTTGAAACACTGTACGACGTGTCGAGCGCAACCACGGTCAACGGCGCCGAGCCCTGAGCCTCGGCGGACACGAAGTACGGACGGGCAAACGCAAGCGCCAGCAGCGCCAGCGCCGCACACCGCAACGCAAGGAGCAGCAGCTCGCGAAGCCGGCGCCGCCGGATCTGCTCGACCGGCGTGCGGCTGATGAGCCGCAGCGCGCCGAACGGCACCACTGGATCCGCGTGCCGCCGCATCAGATGCAATGCGACGGGAATCGCCACTGCGGCGAGCCCGGCCAGAAAGAGCGGCGTGAGAAATCTCACAGGCACGATGACGTCCTAGTGCCGCCTGCTTCGCAGGGCCAGATAGGAGAGCAGCGCCGCATCGAGCGGCTGGCTCGTGTTCAGGAGCTGATAGTCGATCCCAGCCAGACGCAGTTCCCGCCGGTACGTCTCGATCAACGCTTGCAGGGCGGCCAGGTACTGCTGGCGCACGGCCTGCGGAGTCGCGGCGAGTTCGTCACCGCTCTCGAGATCGCGAAAGCGCGTGGGACGCTCGAACGGGAACGTCAACTCCGCGTCATCGAGCACGTGGAACACGAGCACGTCGCTCCCGCGGAAGCGGAAGTGCTTCAATCCGTCGATCACGCGAGGCGGATCGTCGAGCAGATCGGAGATGAGCACGATCAGCCCCCGCTTGTCGAGTGCGTCAGCGAGCTGGTGCAGCGGCCGCGCCGCATCGGTCTTCGTGCCGGTCTTGAGGCGGTCCAAGGTCAAGAGCAGCGACCGCAGATGTCCGGGCCTGGTGCTCGGCGGAGTGAGGCCGATCACTTTGTCGTCGAACGTCATGAGGCCCGCGGCGTCGCGCTGACGGTTCATGAGATACGCCAGCGATGCCGCGAGACACGACCCATATTCCAGCTTCGTCATCGCGCCGGAGCCATAGCTCATGGACGCGCTGACGTCGAGCAGCAGATGTGCGCGCAGATTGGTCTCTTCTTCGAATCGCTTCACATAGTGGCGGTCGGTGCGCGCGAATACTTTCCAGTCCATCGTGGACAGATCGTCGCCTGGCAGGTACTGGCGGTATTCGGCGAACTCGACGCTGAAGCCCTTGAGCGGACTGCGATGCAGTCCCGACAGGAAGCCTTCCACGACCGTCCGCGCGCGCAGCTCCAATCCGGCGATGCGCGCCAGCACCGCTGGATTGAGAAACCGCTGCTCGCCCCTCGCGTCGCCCACGTCACACGTCCAGTCCGCTCTTCGGCGGCGGCACCGCTTCGATCAGTTTGGAGACAATGCCTTCCGAGGTCATCTGCTCCGATTCGGCGTAGAAGTTGGTGATGATGCGATGACGGAGGATGGGCGTCGCCAGCGCGCGGATGTCGCTCAACGAGACGTGATACCGGCCGTGCATGAGCGCCCGCGCCTTGCTGCCGAGGATCAGAGCCTGCGACGCACGCAGCCCCGCGCCCCACTTCACCCACTTGTCCACGAACTCCACGCGTCCGGCGCGACCGGCCCGGCCGGGACGCGACGCATCGACCAGGCGCACCGCGTAGCGCGCGACTTCTTCTGCGACCAGCACCTCGCGCACCAGGCGCTGGAACTCGACAATGTCGGTACCGGCGAGGACCCGCTGCGGGTGTGGACGCTCGGCGGACGTCGTCTCTGTCACGACGCGCACCTCTTCGTCTTCGCTGAGATACGTCATGACGATGTTGAACATGAAGCGATCGAGCTGCGCTTCAGGAAGCGGATAGGTGCCCTCGAGCTCGATCGGATTCTGTGTCGCCAGCACGAAGAACGGGCGCTCGAGCGGATAAGTCCGCCCCGCCGCAGTGACGTGATACTCCTGCATCGCTTCGAGCAGCGCGGCCTGCGTTTTCGGTGGCGTCCGGTTGATCTCGTCGGCCAGCAGAATCTGTGCGAAGACAGGGCCCTTGACGAACCGCATCGAGCGGACGCCCCGGTCTTCGTCGAGGATCTCGGTGCCGGTGATGTCGGCCGGCATCAAGTCGGGCGTGAACTGGATGCGCTTGAAGGTGAGATCCAGGATTTCGGCGATCGTTTTGACCAGAAGGGTCTTCGCCAGCCCCGGCACACCCGTGATGAGGCAGTGGCCGCCCGTGAAGAGCGCGATCAGGATCTGATCGACGACCTCGTCCTGACCGACGATTACCTTGCGCAGCTCGTCGAGAATCCGCTGCCGGCCTTCAGCAACCCGGCCCGCGAGTTCCACGAGCGCGGCATCTTTTGTCATCGACATCTGGTCAGCTCCGCGCAGGTCCGAACCCACCTCGCGCTCAATGCGTCAGTGCGTACACGACTTCGTTGATCCCCATCCGGTACGCGTCGGCCGTGTGGCGCACGTACCCCGCGTATTCTTCAGCGTTCGACCATTCCCACCCGTCGCCCATGTCGGTATTCCAGTTGATGAGCACCATCGGGCGTTGTCGATCGTCGAGAATCGCGCGCAGGTGGGCGACAAAGCCGCCCTTCTCCCAGGTCCGGCCATTCAGAAACGAGCCGAGTCCCGGAACCTGCGGATACTTCTCGAGCGTGTAGAAGCACGAGTAGATCGGATGCGGCGGCTGGAGCTCGACAATCGGCCGGTCCGGAAAGACGCGCTTCAGTTCCCCTGCCAGATTCTCCCACTCATAGGGCCCGTGAAAGTCGTCGAACGTCGCGGTGCCGCCGCGCAGAAGGAATTCGCGGAGAATCGGCACTTCCGCGTCGAGGAACCGCAGCTGTCCCGGCTCGACGAAATAGATCCACGGATAATTCCACAGACGCGGATCCTGCAGGGTTATGGCAATCGGATCGCCGACCTCGATCGATGTCGTCGTCTTGATACGCCGCGACAGATTCTGCTCCGCCGCCGGCCCGTCGGTCTGCCACGGCTCCATTCCATACGTCATCATGTAGCGGGTGGGCGACGCGTTCGGGTTGTACTTCACGCGAACGAAGGTCCACTGAAGACCTGCCAGGCGGCCCCCATCAGGATTCGACGGCGGCGATCCAAACACCAGACCCATTTGTGCGCGCGCGGCCGGCACGCCAAACGCGGCGAGGAGGCCGAAAACCGACAGCGACGCGGCGCTGAACGAGAGCCGCCGCGCCGTCACGGCTGGGCCTCGACGATCGACAGGAGCAGATCCTGCGCGCGAGGATAGGTCGGTGCGATCTCGAGCGCCGCGAGCGTTTCGTGCTTCGCGTCGCCTGGGTTCCCCATCCGCAGGTATGCGTCGGCGAGGTCGCAGCGGGCGCCGACGGGATCGCGAGGTCCAGTCGCCAGCGCGGTTCGGAACCACCGTGCCGCAGCCGCTGCGTCACCGCCAGCCAGCGCGTCGCGTCCGAGCGCAGACGACGAGGCGGAATCGAACGGATCGAGCTCCGCGATGCGCTGATGGACCTTCAGCGCGCGAGCGGCATCGGTGGGTGCGCCGAGCAGCGTCACGAGCTGACGCGCGGCGTCGACGTTCGTGTAATCGTACGCGAGCAGATCTTCGAGCGCCGCGGCTTCGCCTGATGTGTCGTTGGCGTTCCGGAGCAGCGTGATGAGGCGTGCGCGCGGACTCTCGTCTCCTGTCGCCTGCGGCACGAGCTGCACGGCCTTACGCCACGCCTCAAGCGCCGCTTCGGTTTCCCCCGCGTCGTCGAGTGTCTGCGCGAGCGTCACGAGCACTGGATAACTGTTCGGATACCGCCGTCCGAGATCCTGGTAGTCCGCGAGATCCGTCGCACGCGCGAGCTGCGCTTCCGGCGGCGGATCCAGTGCGGATCTGATCGTGGAGAACTGACGCTCGAGCGCTGCGTCGAACGAGGCCTGCAGCTGCGGGAGTCCTTCACCCAGGGCTCTCTGAATGGCTTTGTCGGTATCGAGTCCGTCGCCATAGGCGCGCAGGAGCGCCCGCAGCGGCTCCTCTCCCCGGCTCTCGACGATGTGCTGCACGACGAGCGATGCCTGGTAATACGCGAGCGAAATCGTTTCAGGATTGCTGAAGCCGGCGTTGAGCTCGGCAAGCGGCAGCACCGCCCCCTGCTGCATGGCCTCGACGAACCGGAACTGCATCTCCCGTCCCCAGCCGGGCCGGGTGCGCCGCTCCTCGTAGACTGAAATCCCTTCGGTCAGCCATCGCGGCACGCGCTGCTTCGACAGCTGCAGCGTCACGACGTGGGCCATCTCGTGCCACAACGTGGCCTGCCAGCTGAACGTCCCGGGCGGCCGTGCGCGCGGCGAATCGAGCGTGACGACCCGACCGAAACAGGCGCCGAGCGCTCCGATCATCCCGGGCAGGCCCAGATTGCGAACCGCGAAGTCGTCGTGGCGCGGAAAGATCTCGATCAGAATGGGCGCCGACGGTGTCACCCCGTACCGCGCGGCCAGAGTACGAAGTGCCTCCTGTGCCAGCGGCATCGCCTGCTCGCGCAGGATCGGCGCTTCGTCGCGATCCATCCGCATGACGATCGGTCCGTCTTCGACGGTGACGAAGCGATCGAGCGTATCGAGCAGTCCAAGCAGGTTGTACGTGACGACGTCGTACGGATCCAATCGGAACGCGGCATCGAGCGTCTCGCGCGCGGCACGCTCGTCGCCCGTTCGGAGCAGGTGCATCCCGAGATCCGCGTGCGCCCGGGCGTCCGCCGGATCGAGCTCCACCGCGCGCCGCGTCAGCGTGACGGCTTCGTCGAACCGGTAGTGCTTGGCCGCCTGCTCGCCTGCCACTCGATAGACGCCGCTGTAGTGCGGATTGACCGCCAGCACGCGCTTCACTTCCGCGTCGAAGGACTCGGGCCTGTCCTCGAGATTTTCGATCGCGGCCAGCAGCGACCGCGCTTCGAGGCTCGCCGGGTTGACGTCCAGCGCGCGCTGGAGTGCGGCACGCGCGTCATTCACGTTCTCGTCGTCGAGCGCCAGTTCCGCCGCGAGCACGTGAGCATCCACGAAGTTCGGATTGAACCGGAGGACGCGTGTCACGATGTCGCGCGCCATCGCGGGATTGGTGTCGACCGTGACGCGTGCCAGGCCCAGGTATGCCGCCGGGAACGTCCGGTCGATCTGCATTGCCTGGCGGAATGAGCGCGCCGCATCCGCCGCGTTGTGCTTGTCGAGCAGCAGATCGCCCCACGCGGTCTGCACCGCCGCATCGTCGGTCTGCAGAACGACGGCATCGCGGAACAGATCGTTTGCCTGCTGGAAGTGTCCGAGCCAGCGAGCCGCGCTCGCCGCGCGTGCGAGGTTTGGCGGATCCTGCACGCGAACATTCCGCGCGAGCACCGTCGTCAGCAGCTTCTCCGCGTCGGCGGCCCGCCCCAATGACAGCTGTAAGGATCCGAGCTCGAGAGCCGCATCGCCGCCGGGGTCGGCCGACGCGGCTGGCGTCAGCAGCTGCACGGCCTCGTCGTATTTGCCGCGAGCGCGAAGCGCGCGGGCGTGGAGCACGACGGCTTCCGGACGATCGGCGATCGCACCAGCCAGATCTGCCGCGCGATCGTACTCACCGGTCCGGAACGCGCGCGCCGCATCGCGCAGCAGAGTCAGAGATGTCGGCGATTGATCGGAAGGCGCTTGTGCGGTTGCAGGTGCGGGGCACAGCAGAAGGGCCGTGCTCATGGCGACGAGCCCCGCGAGCAGCAGCGACGTTCTCGGCCGCACGTGGCCGGATGGGTGCCGTCCGCGAGACCGCATGTTCGAGTATACCGCACGCATCCCGACGCTCCGCCCGCGGTCCACCCGCGTGAAATGGTCGTTTCGCGCGGTCTCTACCGCGTCTATGGAGGTCCGTAGCGAGTCAGACGAAGCGGCGCGGCGTCTGGCCTGTGGCGTGCGTCAGTAAGGCGGCCGCCAGGTGTAGAAGAGCATCGCCAGCACGGCCTGTCCCATGGCGAATGCCACGACCCACCGATCACGCGCGCGCTCCGAGGCCGAGAGGCCCAGCCAGATGAACAGCGGAAACAATGTGGCCGTCAGCCGTCCCATCGACAGCAACCCGCCGCGCGTCAGCGGTGGGATGAGGTTTGCGGCGATGAACACGCCATATGCGAGGCCCAGCCGTCGTGTGACAGGGATGAGCAGCACGAGCGAGAACGCGACCGCGAGCAGATTCAATACGTTCGCGGTATCAGATCGCACGTATTCCTCGGGCCCGAAGGCCCACACGTACTCTATCGGAGTGAGCAGCCAGCGGAGTCCGGTGAAGCGTCGCCCCCATGCCGCATGCATCTCTACCCATTGCAGCGGATTGCCCGTCAACCAATACATGTAGCCGCAGAAGATCCCGAGGCCAAGAACCGGCGTCGCCGCCACGGCGAGGCGCCACGCGGTCCGACGCCACGAGACCGGCGCGGCCGTGCGCGTCGCCGCGATGGCCATCCACGCCAGGGGAAGACAGAGGAACACGCCATTGGGGCGGGCGAGCCCCGCAAGAAGCCCCCAGGGAGCAACCCATGCCCAACGGCCCCGCTCCGCATACAAGAACGCGCTGACAGCGCAGAGCAGGAACAGCGATTCGGTGTACACGGCGCCATAGAAGACAGCGAATGGATAGACCGCCAGCAGCAGCACGGCCGCACGCGCCGCAGCGGGCCGATTTGCGGACTCGGGCATTTCCTGGACCAGACGGTAGAGGCGTATCAGCGCGAGCGAGAACGCAAAGAGTGACAGCACCGTGCCCGCGACGAGTACGTCGCGATCCGAGCGGCCGAACAACGGGCCGCCAAGACGCATGAGCCACGGGTACGCCGGGAAGAACGCGACGTTCTGCTGCCGATGATAGTTGGGGTCGAACCTGTATCCGTCCCGGGCAATCACGAGATACCAGCCGGTATCCCATCGGGCCTGCAGGTTGCCCAGCTCAGTCTCGGCCACCAGAAACGGCAGCGGCTTGACGGCGTAGCCAATCGCGAAGACCGCATAGAAGCCGATCGCGTAGACCAGCAATCGGCTGATGAGCGCCGTTCGGACGCCCGTCGCGATGGCATCGTCGTGAAACACGGCTGCGATACGTTCGAAGAGCGACGGACGACGAAACCACCAATGACGAAGGAACAAGAGGATTGCTGCAACGATCAACGGCGTGACCGGCCTGGTGATCGCGATCCGGTTACCGATGAGATCGAAGCGCGACCCGCTGCCGACCGCGACGCATGCGGCCAACAAAAGACCGGCCACGGCGACCGCATCGACGATTCGAACCCAGCGTGGAACGGGTGGGTGGCCGACGCCGGTCGCAGATGAGGCGGCGAACATGCCGCCCGATCTTACCTGCGGATGCCGAGGGCCCGCTCCTCGATTTGGATGCGCCGCCTCATCAACCATACGAAGAACAGTGTGCCGATCGCTCCGGCGATTGGTGCCACGATGGCGACCGCTACCCCGACGAGCTCGCCTGTAACCGCCACGTAGTTCGGGTGCCGCAGCAGGCGGTACGGACCTGACGAGATGAGCGGGGCATCGGGAAGCACGAGCACCTTGAACGACCACCGTACGCCAAGCGACCCGATTGCCCAGAACTTGAGAATCTTGGCGGCCGTGAAAATCGCCAGGCCAGCCATCAGCGTTCCACCATCCGCCGAGCCGCGCGCCATGCCCTCGAGACCCATGAGGACGAAGGTCGAGGGATAGGCCACGCGCATGAGATGAATCACATCGTCTGGCGGCTCGATGGCTCCGCGCGCGCGCAACACGCGCTCGTTGTGATTGGACAGCTGAGCTTCGACGAGCATCATCAGAAGCACAGCCACGACGAGCGCGGGAACAATCACGGGCGACATGGGGTCGCGCAGCGCGTCAGGCGGTTGGCGTGTCTGGTGCGGGGTGCCACGCCATGAACTCGTGAAGGAATCGATCCGCGTAGCGTGCGAGGAGGTCGTCGAGACGCACAGAGTCATCGGTCCGGACGATCAGGCCGGCGTGGTGGTGCTTTTGAATCCGCTGCACGATCTCCGGATCCGAGTAGCTCGACATGTCGGGCTCCGGCTCCCGTGCGAGAGTCAGGACGATGCCGGCGTAGTCGGACCGGACGGGCGGCAGATCGTACGACCGCTCCTCCCCGGCAATCTCGATGTGCGCCCATTCGCGCCACAGATTCACGCCGGACGCCGCTTCGATTACGTCCACGATGAAGGCGCCGCCGACGCGAGCGGAGGTCTCGAGGAAGTACCAGCGGCCGTCCTCGTGCGCGCGGATGAACTCTGTGTGGGTCACACCGCGCACCATGCCAAACGTCGCGAGGACATCGGCGTTGAGCGCGGCGAGCGGCTGTTCTTCGTCGGCGCCATGCGGCAGGGTACGGGTCGAAAAAACGCCGCCGTCGTGCGCGATCGCCATCGGCGGCTTGCCGTACCGGTGCGCCGCCTGGAACCGCACCGTTCGATCCCACACGATCGAGTCCACGTGATAGACGTCCCCAGGCACGAATTGCTCGAGCAGGAAGAACGAGCGCCGATCGCCGAGCGTCTCGAGCGTCGGCCAGAGATCGCTGATGCCGTTGATCCGCTTGATCCCGATCGCGGCGGCCGACGAACGCGGCTTGAGCACCCAGGGACCCGGCGTCTCGCCCACGAACTGCGCAATCCGTTCGTCGTTCAGGACGTGAACGAAGCGCGGCACGAGGATGCCCGCGTTCTGCGCCTTCACTCGCATCGCCAACTTGTCTCTGAAATACCGGGCGGTGGTTTCCCCCATCCCGGGGATGCGCAGGTGCTCACGGAGAAAGGCGGCGGTTTCGACGTCGAAGTCGTCGAGCGGCACGATGCGATCGATGTGTCTCGTCCGCGCAACGTGGCTGACGCCTTTCGCGAGATCGTCGCGACCGATGTCGCGGGAGATGTAGAAGAATTCGCTGATGGCCTCTCGCGGCCAGTCGGCGTCACGGAGGGTATCGGCGGTGAGCAGCAGGACGCGATGCCCCTGGCGCGCACATTCGCGAAGGAACTCCTGGCCCTTCTCGTAGGTCGCAATGCAGAGAATGGTCAACCCGCCGGCGCTCGACACGTCGCTCTCCTGGAATGCGACAGGATACAACGGACCGTTGACGGACGGCTGAACGGAGCGGTAACGTCCGGACAGGGTCGCACGTGACCCTCCTTCAGGAGCCTTCATGCGCAAGGATTACGTCCGGTGGTATTCCCACCGGCTTGGCCGGGACATGGGCGTCGCCGTCTACGGCCACTACGGTCTGCCGGTGCTCGCGTTTCCCACGAGCGGCGGTGAAGAGCGGGAGCTCGAAGACATGGGGCTCATCCCCGCGCTCGCGCCGTACATCGACGCCGGCCGCGTGAAATTCTTCTCGGTGGGCTCGAACAGCCGCGACAGCTTTTACAACTCCGGTGCGCACCCGTTTCATCGGAGCTGGATGCAGCGGATGTTCGACGAATACATCCGCTGGGAAGTGATCCCGTTCATCCACGATCACTGCAAGGGACTCGTGCACATCGCGACGATGGGCGGATCGCTTGGCGCGTATCACGCGGCCAACACGATGCTGAAGCATCCGGATGCCGTGAAGGTGTGCTGGGCGCTGTCAGGCGTCTACGACATGCGCCGCTTCATGGAAGGCATGAGCGACGACAACTTCTACTTCAACAACCCGGTGGATTACATCGGTGGGATGAACGATCCGG
>JBKPMA010000012.1:0-4637 GCA_046731935.1 Acidobacteriota bacterium | reverse complement strand
TGCTAACAGGTGCCGCCGGAGGGTGCGGCCGGACGTGCGGTCAAAAAGGGTGCGGTCGGAGGTGCCCGATGTGCCCGCCCAATCGGCGCTCAGGTAGACGTGACGGCCTAATGGTGGAGGCGCCGCTGGTGCGCGGCGAGGATGGACTCCACGAAGGCGTCATGGAGCACGAGAGACTCCTCGAGCGCTCGACACGCGATGCGAGCAGCCTCGACAGTGGTGCGGTACTGCGCAAGATAGTGTGTGCACCGCGAACAGCGCGACAAGTGGTAGGTGAACGGCACCGAACTCGCGACGTCCAGGTCTCCCTCGACGATCTCGAGCAGGAACGCCGTGAGCGTACGGCACGTCACGAAGCCAGCCTCCCGGTCTACAAGATCTTCGATGTCACGAGCGGGCCGGGCGATACGCGGCGTGTGCTCCAGTGGTGCGGGTCAGCTGGCCTGCGCGAGTGAAGATGATGGGTCCGCGGGAATCGGGCTCACTTGTGACTCCCACTTGTCGATCATCGCCATGAAGGCCGCTACGATGCTCTGATCGAACTCCATGCCAGCGCGCTCCTGGATGTACGTCAGCGTCTGCTGCAGGGGCCAGGCATCTCTGTAGGGCCGATTCGTGCGCAGGGCGTCGAACACGTCGCAGACATGAACCAGCCGGCTCGCGGGATGACACATCCGCCCGAATCGCATCAGGGGGTATCCGGCGCCATCGATCATGATGTGGTGTTCGTAGGCGACGACGGCCGCCAGGTCAAGCGTATCGTCGGCCTTGAGAATCAATCGCGCGCCATCGGTCGGATGACGGTTCATGATCTCGCGCTCGCCGTCGGTCAGGCGCCCCTGCTTCACCAGGATTTCCCGCGGAATACAGATCTTTCCGATGTCGTGCAACAGTCCCGCGACGCCGTAGGCGCGAATCTCCGCGTCGCTCAATCCCAGCCACTCGGCCAGCGCCATCGTCAGCACCGCGACGTTGAGTGAGTGGGTGGTCGTGTACTCGTCGAATCCGCGCAGCTGAAGAAGCGGCAGTACGACGTGCCGCTCGGCGTGCATCGCGACCCAGAGCGACCGCACGATGGTTTCGGCTTCGATGAGCGGGATGACGCCCGTCGCACGCACTTCCTCGTGCAGCCACGCCACCGTCTCGACCTCCTCCTGCAGCGTGAAGCCCAGGTCGATGCCCGATTGCCCCCCGGCCGCGCCCGCGGCTTCCTGGTTCTTGAGAGCCACCGCTCCGTAGCGGATGCCGTGCCGCGCCAACGGACGGGCCGCCGACGACGTATGCTGGTGCGCGAGCAGGTCGATGAGGTCGAAGATGAATCCTTCGAGATCCGCTTGTGTCACATCAGGATCGAACTCGATGCGTTGAATGCCGGCGCCAGACAACCGCGCCGACCACTCCCAGGTGCGGCGGTCCCGCATCGGGGCATCCAGAAAGAGGACGGTGTCGTGCAGCATGGTGTAGCTGGGGCGGGGCGACTTCGCCTGGAGATCGGACAAATCGCGCCACGCCGCATCTACGGCTCTGGCCAGAGCCGGATGCCCGTGGCTGTACAAGGCACCAGCAGCCAGCGCGCGTCCGAGCGACGCCAGAAATTTCGAGGGTTCGCTCATGCCGCGCCCCCAGCGGCCTGTCGAATGTCCAGATCCGACGACGCAATCGCCTTCCGGACCACGTGTGAGACCTCGCGGTCGCTGCCATGCTGCGCGGCGATTACTTTCAACGCCGCCAGCATTGGCCTGCTCTTCGGCTGCAGCGCACGACGACGGAACAACCGTGGCTCGCCCGCGGCGATCGCCAGCAGGGCCTTCAAGCCCTCGGCACCGTGGTCGACCGTCCCCAGTGCGCGGATTGCCATCACGCGGACTTCATCTTCATGCGCAATGTCGACCGCGACCGTCAACAGCGACGAAACGATCGCCGGAGGACATTCCTCGTGCGCCGCATGAAGCGCCTGTAAGAGCACCCGGGAGTCCTGGTCCGTGAGCGCGGTCCGCAGCGCTTCGGCCCGGCGCTCCGACCGGCGGAGCGCCACGCGCAGCGCCTCGCGTCTGACGCGGGCATCGGCATCGCGCAGATACCGCATCGCATCGAAATCATCGGGCAGCTCGTCGAGTTGCGCCAGCAGCGCCAGCAGGTTGCGCCGCGCGAACCAGCGCGAATCAGAGGTGAGACGCGCGACGGCGTCACGCGCGATGAGCGGCCCGGCCTGACGAAGGCGATCGAAGGCGGATCGGCGGACGTGCCGATCGGTCGAATCCAGCAGCACGTCGAACATCGGCGTCATCGCTGCCCCGCCCAGATACGGCATGAGGCAATCGAGTGACTCCAGATCCGGGTTGGGGCTGTCGAGGACGCCGCGAACGAAGTCAGCCGAGAGCAACAGCTCCCAGACAAGCCGTGTGACTCCCTGTCCGGGTGGGTGATCGATGAGGCTGACGATGGTGGGAAGCTGCCCGTCCGCGACGAGGACGTCGATGGAGCGCCAGAAGCTCGGTGACGCTTCGTCGAGCTCGACGCTCATCTTCACGATGCGCAGCGCATCGTCGATCGGTGTGGGCGCCTCGCCGAGCGCGCGAGGCGTACCTGGCATGGCGCGAGCCGAAAACTCGCGAAGCATGCCTGTGTAGGCCGTGGGGTTGGGATCCTCGAGGTTCCAGTTCTCGATCAGTTGGACGACCTGATCTCGAAGCGCCGAATCCGCAAGGGGGCGCACGGTCTCCGTGCCCGTTTCGGCATGGACCGCCAGCTTGCTGAACAGGCGTACGAGCCCGTGTGAGATGTTTTCCGATGACGCTTCCGCGGCGGCACGCACCAGATCGACGACGGCGCCCGCGGCCATGCCCGACGAGGCGTCTGCCACGAAGCGGTGGCGCTGCATGACGTCGCCGCCCATCCCGAGCAGACGGCGGAGCGTCTCCGGCTGCATGGCGGATATCAGCATCGACGTCCTGCGCCGCAGCTCGCGGGCTTCGCTTTCACCGGCAGATCGCAGCTCGCCCGCGATCTTCAACAGGTAGCCGACGATGACTTCGTCGTACGCTTCGATGCGCTGATGCTCGTCGATGGCTCTGGCGAGGACCGCGGGTTCCGCCTGCAGGCCGCCGTCGTTGGCCTCGCCCTCGAGGTTCCGTTCGAGCGCCGCGCGCGCGAGTCCAATCCACAGCTCCACCGATGGTACCGCCTCGCCGGGCGTGCCGGTGCCCGGCTCGCTCGCGATGCCCAGCCCGTTCATCGACAACGAGTAGAGCTTGACGTGAGACCACGCGTCGCCGCGTTCACGGCGCGCGCCGAGCGGTGCGCCGCCGCGGTCGGGATCTTCCGATATTGCGGCAATGACGTCGGCGATTTCGTCGGCGGTGAGGCCCCGGCTGAAATCGACCGCCGCCAGGTGATGGCGGTGCAGGCGTTCGGCCAGGCTGCGCAACAGCGGCTGCTTCAAATCCGTGGCGACGCCGTCGATGACGAGTTGATCCGGAGCGATGCCGATCGCAAATCGCGGGCGGCTTTCGAAGAGGCCTTCCGCCCTTCGCGCGAGGCGGTCGAGCGCGGGCAACAGCGCGGGGTGACCTGGGGGATACATCGCGCGCCGGTGCAGCGCGATGGACATGTCCATGAGGAACTGCGACAGCTCACGCGGCGGCAGCGGACCCCGTCCGGTCGCGCCGGTCGCCGGGACCTGCGTCGTGGCCAGCGCATGCGCGCCGGAGCCAGGCGGAGCCGAGAGGGACTGCTCGGGAGTCACACGTCCATTCCGGATCATCGACGCGAGAGGCACGGCGCTTCACCCGCCCTGCGCAGGACTGCACAGGTTGTCGTAAAGGCTTTGCTATACTCCGCCACTCACCGCCTCGCCTGAGGGAGATCGTCCATGCGTCGCCGCCAATTCAGCGCTCTCGCCCTGGCCGTGGCCTGCCTGCTGCTCGTCCAGCTCAGGGCCGAACAGGGCCGGCTCGGCTACTACCGCTTTCCCGCCATCTGGCACGACACCGTCGTGTTCACGGCGGAAGGCGACCTGTGGCGGGTGCCAGTCGCCGGCGGCGTCGCCCAGCGGCTCACGACGCACCCGGCGCTCGAGTCGGATCCGGCGATCTCGCCGGACGGATCGGTCGTGGCGTTCGACGCGTCGTACGAGGGTCCACGGGAGGTGTATACGGTCTCCCTGCAGGGCGGCGTGGCCGAACGCCAGACGTGGGATGGCAGCGGCGCCTCGGTCGTCGGCTGGACGCCGGACGGCAGCATCCTGTACTCGACGGATCGCTTCTCGGGAATCCCGAACGATCAGCTGATCGCGATCAATCCCCGCACGCATGTGTCGTCGCGGATCCCGCTTGCACAAGCGGCTGATGGATCGTTCGATTCAAACAACCGGACGTTGTATTTCACACGCCAGCCGTTTCAGGGTAGCCACACGAAGCGCTACCGGGGAGGCACCGCGCAGTCGATCTGGAAATGGACGGGTGACGGCGAAGCCGTGCCGCTCACGGCCGACTTCACTGGCACCAGCCGGCAGCCCATGTTCTGGCACGATCGGATCTACTTCGCCAGCGACCGCGACGGCATGATGAACATCTGGTCGATGGACCGCGACGGTCATGACCTGCGGCAGCATACCCATCAGGCGACGTACGACGTGC
>JBKPMA010000011.1:0-5937 GCA_046731935.1 Acidobacteriota bacterium | reverse complement strand
GCAGCCGATCAACGAGCGCAGCCGCATCCTGCCGGCGGCCGATCACGCAGAGCAGCGTGACGACGCCCTTGTAGCCGTTGACGTAACGTGGGTGCTGCCGCAACATCGCCAGGCCCACGTCCGCGCCGTTGGCGAGCTGGCCGGCGTGCACTTCGAGCATCATCCACTGCAGCCACGGTTCGAGACGATCAGGCGCGAGTTCGGTCCCCGCGCGCAGCACGTCCCGGGCGCGCGCAATATCTCCCTGTCCAACGGCCAACTCTGCGAGCTCGAGGCGTCGGTCGATGTTGCCAGGCTGACAGCGGACGAGCTCGTCGAGCGCACCGAGCGCGCTCCGCGCGTCGCCTGACTCGAGCGAGCGGCGCGCGAAGCCGGCATACAGTGCCTCGTCCATCGGTGACACGCCGGCGTCGCAGTCGGCCAGGCGCCACTCGTCGGACAGCGATGCCGCCGGCTCACGACCTGCCGCCGCCAGCACCAGCCAGCTCTCGAGACCCTGCGGCGTACGGTGCTCGCAGACTTCGTCGACGCTCGTGAATCCGCTCGCTGCGAGCGCACGATCGAGCGCCTCACGCGCGTAGAGACGAACCGTCAACGTGTCATCGAAGTCCGGATCCAGGAAGCCGGGTCCCGCCAGGTAGATTTGAAACGCGATGAGTCCGCCGGGACGCAGGACGCGCCGCGCGTCGCGCAGGTACGCCGCGAACACCGGACGCGGCATGTGCTGGAACGCGACGTATGCGTACACGAAGTCGAAGTACGCGGCATCGAAGAGCGCCAGGTCCACGCCGCTGTTCTCGTGCGTGTGCGCGTGAGCGACGCCAGACAGCCATTCGCGGCTCTGGCGGATCATGTCGGCCGAGACGTCTACGCCGTGAATCTCGGCGACGTATGGCGCGAGCGCGCGCATCACGCGTCCGATTCCGCATCCGATCTCGAGCGCACGCCATCCCGGCTGCCAGTTCGCGCCGATCAACCGCCGGATGCGTTCGGCCGTCTCGCGTCCCGAATCCGCGAACGCGTCGTCGGTCTGCCAATCCTCCGTCGCGATCCAGAACTTCGCGTGATGGCTGGCGCGGCGGTTCCAATCCCGCTTCATCTTCTGGACGATGTCCATGGAAGGGAGAGGACACGCAACGCGCGGTCCAGCGAGGGGACGCCGCGTCCGGCCGGCCGATGCGCGCGATCAGGCCCACTTCGCCTGATTCGGCGTGACGTCCTGTCGGATCCCCGCCACCGTGTCGCCAGCGCGACCGGGTGTTGGATGGCGCCGGGGGAACGACCGGCTACAATTCTGTACGCGCCGCCCCATCGCCCCTCGCAAGCGCGTGTCGTAGTCATCACGAAGGAGTCCGTCTTGAACCGAATCAGCCTCGCTACCGTTGCCACGTTTCTCGCGATGTCATTGACGGCCGGCGCACAGTCTCCCGTCTGGCAACTCGACCCGGCGCACTCGACCGCCCAGTTCGCAGTGCGTCACCTGGGTATCTCGACGGTGCGGGGTAACTTCACGAAGGTGAGCGGCACGGTCCGCTACGATCCTGCTGACCCCAAGAACGCCTCGGTGGACGTGTCCATCGATGCGGCGTCCGTCGATACCCGCGTCGAGATGCGCGACAACGATCTCCGCAGCGACCACTTCTTTGACGTGCAGAAGTACCCGGCCATTACCTTCAAGTCCACGAAGGTCGAATCCGCGGGTGACGGCAAACTGAAGGTGACCGGCGATCTGACGATGCGAGGCACGACCAAACAGGTCGTCCTCGACGTCGACGGACCGTCGAAGCCGATCAACGATGGCAACGGGCGGCTTCACATGGGCGCGTCAGCCACGACGACGATCGAGCGCACAGACTTCGGCATAACCGGCGCCCCAGGCGTCGTGGGTTCCACTGTGACCCTGACGATCGACGTCGAGCTCGTCCAGCCAGCCGGACCGAGTTCCAAGTAGGCAGTACGGACAGGGTCCCTGTCGCCAGCGGAAGGGTCGCGCCGCCGCGCCGTGCGAGGCTGCGGTAGGCTATCGGTGGGAAGCGCGACGCATGGACGACTCCCTCTATCTCGCCGTCGATCTGGGTGCCGGCAGCGGGCGGGTATTTCTCGCCGGCATCGGCGCTGGTGAATGGCACTTCGAAGAGATTCGTCGATTTCAGTATCCGCCGAGCGAGCGCGCCGGACACCTGCGGTGGGATTTCGGAACGATCATCACAGAGGTCTCGACTGGACTGCGGGCTGCCGGCGATCGTGCACGGGTGCTGGGCCGGCCCGTTGCCAGCGTCGGCGTGGACAGCTGGGGTGTCGACTACGGGCTCGTCGACGGCACCGGCGATCTCGTCGAGCCGCCGGTCTGCTATCGCGATCACCGCACTGACGGCGTGATGGACGCGGTGTTCGCGCGAGTGCCCCGCGCCGATGTCGTGGAACGCACAGGCATCCAGTGCCTGCCCCTGAATACGCTGTATCAGCTCTACGCGCACGCGCGTAAAGGCATTCCGCCGCAGGCGTCGAAGCTCCTGCTCATCCCCGATCTCGTGCACCGGTTTCTCACGCATCAACCCGTCGTCGAATACACGAACGCATCCACGACACAACTGGTGAACACGCGCACCGGTGAGTGGGATCTCTCGCTGGCACAGCGGCTCGATCTGCCGATGCGTCTCTTTACGGAGATCGTTCCCGCGGGCACGGAGCTCGGTCCAATCGTGCCGGCGCTCGCGCGGGACCTCGGGCTGCCGACCGCACAAGTGGTTGCGCCCGCAACGCATGACACGGCCAGCGCTGTGGTGGGCACGCCGCTTCGTGACGGCTGGGCGTATATCTCTTCGGGCACGTGGTCCCTCGTCGGGGTCGAGCGCGAAGACGTCCTCGTCAATCGGGACGTCGTCCGCCACAACTTCACCAATGAGGGAGGGGCATTCGACACAGTCCGCTTCCTGAAGAACGTCATGGGACTGTGGATCCTCGAGTCGTGCCGGAAGGAATGGCGCGCTGCGGGTGTGGACCTGCCGTACGAGACGCTCCTCGCGGAGGTGGCCGCCATTCCAGAATCGCCAGGCGTCATCTTCCCCGACGATCTCCGATTCTTCAGTCCGACGAGCATGCTCGCGGCAGTTGACGCGCAGTTGCGCGAGACGGGACAGGCGGTGCCCGATACACCCGCGGGGATCGCGCGCGTCGTGCTCGATTCTCTGGCGTGGCGCTATGCGTCCGTGATCGGAATGATTGGAGCGATCACCCGCTCACGTCCGTCGGGTGTGCACATCGTCGGCGGGGGCAGTCAGAACTCGTACTTGAATCAGGCAACGGCGAATGCGACCGGGCTGCAGGTGTGCGCCGGCCCGGTCGAGGCGACGGTAATCGGCAACACGATCGTTCAGGCGATCGCGCACGGCCGGTTTCCATCACTGGAAGCCGCGCGCGCGTACTCTGCGGACCACGTGGCGCTGCGCCAGTACGCGCCGGTCGCCGTACGTGGCTTCCACGCACTTGGAAAGCGCTATGAGGAGATCGCTGCGCGTCTCGGCGAGCCGTAGCGCTGTTGGCAACGGCCGCATCGTTCGAGACACCCACCGAGCAGGCCCATCCGTCCCAGGTGCCGATGCTGAATGACAGCGAGATGCCGCACGACCGACACGAGGAACAAAGGCACCGCCGATGACGTCCAGCATGATGTTGGGAGTGACCTGTCATCGGTCGTGAAGTTCCCGGGACTCGTCAAGGCGTCGGCCGGCGGGTCGCGATATTCTGGGATGAGCCCGTGCCGGTTCCGGGACAGTGTGGTCCCACGGGTGGGACATCCTGCCGGAGATAGTCAGGCTAAGTGATGACACGGCGGGCCAGCGGCTGGCACGCGCGTTGTCCCTGTCGTTAACTCATGTCCGATTCGCAGACTGCCACCAGAATCCTCGTTGCCGACGATCAGGCCGACGTGCTCGAAGCCCTGCGGTTCCTGCTGCTCGGGACCGGGCTGGAGGGTGACTTCGTCACCTCGCCCGCGGCGGTGATGGAACGCTTGTCATCCCGCCAGTACGAGGCCTTGCTGATCGACCTCAACTACGCGACGGACACGACCTCCGGCCAGGAGGGGCTCGCTCTGCTGACACGAGTACGTGAGGCGGACCCGATGCTGCCCGTCGTCGTCATGACGGGATGGGCGACTATTGACACGGCCGTCGAGGCCATGCGCCGTGGCGCGCGGAGCCTCGTCCAGAAGCCGTGGGACAACACCACGCTGCTCGGGATCCTCGAGCGCGAAATCGAGGATGCCCGCGCCGCGCGTCAGCTCGACGCCAGACGCCAGCGCGACGATGACGACGCACGGCTGATTCAACGCAGCCTGTTGCCAGTGACGCCTCCGCGCGTCGGCCCCTATCAGCTGGCAGCTGCCTGGCGCCCGGCGAGCGGATACGGCGGCGACTGTTACGACGTAATCCCGTTCAAAGGCGCTTTGGGGCTTTCGATCGCGGACGTCGCCGGCAAAGGCCTGCCGGCCGCGCTGCTCATGTCGAATCTACAGGCCGCCATTCGCGCATTCGTGCACGACGACACGCCGCCGGCCGCCGTGTGCACCAACGTCAATCGGCTGCTGTGCGGCCACATGATCAGCGGCCGCTTCGTCACGTGCTGCTATCTCAGGTTCGATCTGGAACGCCGTGAGCTCGCGTACGCGAATGCCGGACACAATCCGCCGCTGCTCGTGCGTGCCTCGGGCGAGGTGGAGCGCCTGACCACCGGCGGCGTGATCCTCGGCGTGTTTCCGGAGAGCGCTTATCAGGAACAGACCGTCGCGCTCGCCGAGGGCGATCGACTGATCCTCTACACCGACGGCATTACCGAAGCGATGTCAGGCCAGGGTGAAGAGTATGGCGAAGAGCGTCTCGTCGCGCTCGCGCGCAGTAACGGCCACGACGGTGCGCAGTCGCTGAACGACGCGCTGTTTGGCGACGTGCTGGCTTTTGCCGGCCATACCTTGCAGGACGACGCGACGCTGATTACCGTGTCGGTGGGAGGGCTCGGCTAGCCGCGCCGCATGGACAGAAAATCCCGCCAGGGATGCATCTGGATCGGGCTCGGCGTCGCGATCCTCGTGTGTGTCGTCGGCGGTGGACTGCTCGGCGGGCTGGCCTGGGCCGCGTATCAGAGCTTTTCCTTCAAGGCCGATTTCATTCCACCGGATGCTGCCGAGCGGGAGTTCGAGCAGGCGAGAGCGAAATTCGCGGGCCAGCGTCCGCTCATCGAAGTTGGTGACGACGGGGCCGCCAGGGTGGTTCCTCGAACCGCTCCGGGCGGCAGCGCCGACGTCGCGTCGATTCACGTGCTCGTCTACACGCCCGACGTCCGGAAGCTCGCACGCGTCACGGTCCCGTTCTGGCTGGTGCGCCTGTCGCCTCAGAGCGGGACGGCCCGGTTCGACAACGACGACGTGAAGGAGCTGCACGGGGTCAAGATCACGATCGGTGACATCGAGCGTGCTGGTCCAGGGTTGCTGCTCGATCACCAGCGCGACGATGGATCGCGCGTCCTCATCTGGTCCGACTAGGGCGGGGTGTACTGAAGGACGGGTAGAGTAACCCCGCCACATGCTGATGCAGGGGCGGGGTTACCCGCCGCCACATCCCTCTGGGGCATTTGTGGGGGCGGGGTTACTCACCTCATCCGACGGTATACCCCGCCCTGTGCGTGCACACCGACGGCGCTGGCACCATTCCGGCGTCACCCTGGCAGAGTAGACTGACGCCATGTGGGGCCGGTTCCCGGTCTGGCGGGTCCTGCGGTCGCTTGCGATCGCCGCCTCCAGCGTGATCGTGGTCACGATTGCGTTCGAGCGTGCCAGGGACTGGGGCCTCGAGCTGCCGGCCGGCGTCTTCGTTCTGCCGGTCCTCTTGGCGGCGCTCCTCGGCGATGAGCTCGCCATCGCGTTCACGGTCGTCCTGACAC
>JBKPMA010000010.1:0-2692 GCA_046731935.1 Acidobacteriota bacterium | reverse complement strand
TAAGGCACACGGCACACGGCACACGGCTCACGGCGCCAGGCCCGCAGCCTGAAGCCTGCAGTCCTATCAACGCGCCAGCACCATCCGCAAGGCGATGTCGAGTGTGTAGGACGGCGTACTGAGCACCAGATCTCCGCCGGTCACGTTCACGAGATCCGACTTCAGTACCTGGCCAGTGGTCGGCTCGATCCATTCGAGGCGATAGCGGCCCGCGGGAACCGCGGTGAGCGTGATCTGATCGCGATACTGGCCGGGCACACCGACGAAGTGCGCACCCCATTCCTTGTCGTCGGCGCCGTGGAACATGTACGCGGCGTACTGGCGGCCGGGTGACGCCAGAGCACTGACGACGACTCCGGACGGCACATTTTTCACACGCTCGAACCGCGTGATCGTCTTCAGGTCGAGGCTCTCCATGAACGTCTTGAGCACGCGGCGTTGCGGTAGGATGCGCTCCCGCGTATCGGGGCCGCCGGAGGCCTGACCGCGGTGATACTCGCTGTTCAAGTTGATGATGCCGGCGCCGCCGCCGAGCAGGAACCACCATCCTTCCAGACGCACGTCGTCTACGACGTACGGCTTCACCAGACCCACGCCGAAGTAGTCGGATTCCACGTCGACGATTGGCTTTCGCGCGCCGTAGTTCTTCTCCAAGGCGTTGCGTGCGGCCTTGACGTACTCGGTCGGCAGCCACTGACACCAGGGTTCCAGTGAGAGATCGGGCGAGAGGCTCTGCACGGTCTGTCCGAGCACGTGCTTCTTCGGCAGCTTCGCGACGGCCGAGACAAACGCGTCGCGCATCTCGTGCAGCCAGGGCACGACAGGTCCGTCTTTCATGATCGTGATGCCGCCGTCGGGATTGCCCTGCAGGAGCGGTTCGTCGCTGATATCGAAGATGACGTTGTCGAAGCGATTGAGCTCGGTCGCTATTTTCGCGACGTACGCCTTCTGATAGCGGACGACATCCTGGTTGCGCGGATCGTTCGTCGTGAAGAGCCCGCACTCTGCCGCTTCGTACGTGCCGACCCCCTGGATGTTGTTCGCGTGGTACAGCGGCATCAGCGGCCAGCCGTCCGCATACATTCCGTTGAAGAAGGCCACTTCGACGACGATGCCCTTGTGCGCGGCGTATTGAACGAAGGCCGCGAGGCGGGCGAAGTACTCCGGATTCCACGCGTCGAGGTCGAACTTCATCGATGGGCGTCCGGCCGGCGCCAGGGCTGGATGCGCACCTGGCGTGGTCGTGCGAGCCCAAGGGAGCAGGTGCCGCCCTGGCAAGGGCCCGAGCGGATTCCCAGGCGCGTACTTGTCCGGCGGCTCGAACATGCCGCCCGGATAGATGCGCGTCAGGTTCATGCCGTTGGCGGCGAGCGTGTCGAGGAATGCGGCGTAGTCGAAGTCGAGATCGATCACCGCCCCGTAGTGATGATCCGAACTCACGAGGACGATCGGTTTCCCGTCTCGCGCGAAGTAGTGAGGATTGGCGCGGCTCACCTCCATGGGGCCAGCGGCTGCCGCGGCGACGGGGCTTACCAGCGCGATTGACAGTGCGATAAACGCAACACGCATGGGAATGGCGGCATTGTAGCGATTGGCGTAAGCTGACGCACGCGGCGGCGGACGCTGCGCCGCCGGGGAGGCGAGATGAAGATGCGCATCGGGTCGAGCAGGGAAGGTGTCGCCGACGTCGTGGCCCTCGTGGCTGGCGTGCTGGCGAGTCTGGTCGTGGCTCCCACGAACCTGCACGCACAGCAAACGGCGCCGTCTCCCGCCCCGGCACGGAGTGCGCCCATGACTCACCGTCCTTCTCTCATTCCCTGGCCCAGCTCCGTGGAGGTCAGTACTACTGAGTCGATGGCGATCACGAAAGACACGGTGATCGAAATCTCGCCGAGCCGTCCCGATCTCCGTCGCATCGCGGTGTATGTCGCGGATCTGGTGCAGCCGGCCCTCGAAGCCAGCCTCTCGATTCGAGAAGGTACGGGGCAGCCAGGACCGAACGTCATCCGGCTCGAAACGGTGGCCGGCGCCTCCACCGGCGACGACGGCTACGAGCTCACCATCACCAAGACCGGCGTGCGGATCACGTCGGCGTCCGCGGCGGGTGTGTTCTACGGGTTTCAGACCTTGCGGCAGCTGCTGCCATGGTCGATCGAATACCGGGGACCGAGACCGTTCGACGTGAGCGTTCCGGTCGCACGCATCACCGATCGCCCGCGATATGGCTGGCGCGGTGCGTTCCTCGACGTCTCACGGCACTTCTTCTCTCCAGACGAGGTCAAGCGGTACATCGATCTGATCGCGATGTACAAGTTCAATCGGCTTCACCTGCACCTCACGGACGATCAGGGCTGGCGCATCGAGATTGCGTCGTGGCCGAACCTGACGACGCACGGCGGCAGCACGCAGACGAAAGGTGGTCCCGGCGGGTTTTACACGAAGAAGGACTACGCCGACCTCCTCGCGTACGCCAGCGACCGGTTCATCACGGTGATCCCTGAAGTCGACATGCCGAGTCACTGCAACGCGGCGCTGTCGTCATATCCGGAGTTGAACTGCGACGGCGTGGCGCCGCCCCTCTACACCGGCATCGACGTCGGCTTCAGCAATTTCTGCTTGAACAAGGAGATCACGTTCAAGTTTCTCGACGACGTCCTCGGTGAGCTGGCCGACATGACGCCCGGACCGTATC
>JBKPMA010000009.1:0-9490 GCA_046731935.1 Acidobacteriota bacterium | reverse complement strand
GACCTGCAGCACGCCAGCCTGGAAGCCAACCTTCAATCCGCCGCCCGCGAGAATCAGCGCGCGCTTCGTGGCACCAGGCATGGACGACGCCTCCATCGATCCTCGGCGGCGATCACTCGATCGATCGCGCGCACCTGCTCGTCTGCGAGCCGAGCATGTTGGGGAGCAGCATCATTCGGCACGGCTCTGCGGAATGTCAACGACGATCGCGGCACGGGCGACGCCAGCTCGTCTGTGGATATGCGATTCGAGGCATCGCTGTGAATCGCTGCAGCTCGACACGGCGTAGTGCTATAACGCCGGTGACCGGTGGCGCATCGGCCATCGCGCGCGGCCACTGCTCTAGTGATCGAGGAGGCGCAATCGTGACAGCATCCGATCCGACGCCAGGATGGTTACCCGTGATTCGCGAAATGGTGGCGGGTGTGCTCTCGCTGATCGTGATCAGCGCGTTCGTCGTGCTGTTGACGCGAGCGCTCGATCGCACGGCCAAGCCTGACGAGTTCGGGCCGGTCAAGGACCTGCTCGGGATGATCAATCCGATCGCCGGCCTGGTGATTGGCTACTACTTCAGCCGTGTCACATCCGAGGCGCGAGCCGAACGCGCGGAAGCCGCAGTGGTCGTCCACTCGCGATCGGCCAGCGATGCGATCGCCGCACAGCAACAGGCGGAGTCACAGGCTCGAACGGCCTCTGGCGCGCTGGCCGAGCTCGCGAGCGCAGCGGACGCCATCAAGCCGGCGGCTGCGCTGGAATCGGTGCAGGGTGGGGATTCAGCTACGACACGCGCCCGCCTGGAGCTCGCGCTGGCACGAGCGCATGAGGTGTTGAGAAGCTAGGGGGCGAAAAGGTCGAAAGGTCGAAACGTCGAAGGGTCAAAAGGGTCGAACTGTCACCGACCGGGTCGAGGTTTGGACTTGTTCACTCTTCGGCTGCTTGCGGCGTGACCTTTGGACCTTTTGACTCGTCGACCCTTTGACTGTCCGGCGTGCGCGTCGAGATCAACCGTCAACGTGACCTCCACACCATCTTTGACGACACGGATGTGCGCCCGGCTCGCGCCTGCCTGTCGTGCAGCGGCGGACACATCGGCAAGCCGTTCGATGAGACGGGCGGCGATGGCCTCCGCGGAGTCGGTAGAGGGGCGCGCCTCGACGGATTCCAGCATCTCCGCTGCCGGTACTGCGAGCGCTTCATGAGCATCGAAGACAGCTGACGGTGTCACGAGAGCCACTTCCACAGGCGTATAGCCGGGATCCCAATGACTGTTCTCAGGGACCTGGCTGTGCCCGTAGTGTCCGCCTTCTGCCGCCCACGTCGCGGCATTCCGGTTGTGCCCGCCGGGGTTCTGTCCATTCGTGGACCATCGAGGGTGCCCGTTCGGCCAGTTCTGCGGGATGCCGTGCTCGTCTTCGATCCAGCGGCACAGTTGCGCGACCGTCTGGAGCGTCGTCACGTCTTTCGGCTGGCCTGCAAACGCCACGACTTCTATCTGAATCGCGGAGGCCCGGTTGGTCTCGACGCCGCCGGGTGCGTTCTTCAACGCCCGTGCAGCTTCGCTCGTGTCGATGTGCTGATGGATCTCGCCTCCACTGACCGTGAAGTGCGGATCCGACCGGTTCGCGGCGTACGCCGCGCGAGCGCCCGCGTACGAGGATCCCTCGGTCGTGTGATGAACAATTCGGAAGGGTCCGCTGACCGGGGAGCCCGCCGAGCCCGACACTTCATCCCAGATCGCGAAAGGACAGCGAGCCACCGCTAACCTCCGAACAGGCCGGATCGCTGAGGTGTCGGCACGTTGTCGACAATAGCCGCCAGGGGGACGCCGACATTGCCGATCGCATCACCGGAGCGGTGCAGCCCCACCAGATCCCACGCGCTCGTGAAGCACGGGGAGCCCGACGATCCATTGAGCGTGTTGGCGAGGTAGTAAAGGCGCGTCTGTTCCGCGCGGACGAGGCCTCCGCTGGCAACCTTGAGTGGCGCCGCTTTCGGATGCTGGATGATGAAGATCGATTCGCCCTGCTCGAACGGGTGAACGACTGGAGCCAGCCAGCCGCGCGATTCCGCAGGTGCCTGATCGAACGCCGGACGCTGACCTGCCGGCTGCGCGAGCCGCACGATGGCGTAATCCAGCTCGTCGATCGGACTACGAGCGATGAGCCACTCGCCTGCCAGGGTGTAGGGGTCGCCTAGGTGCTCAGTTACGCCGTCTGCCTCGGTGCGAAAATCGAAGCGGCAGACGATTTCGGCGGACGGGCGCCGCTGCTCGATGTGATCCTGCAGCACGTGGTAGTTCGTCATGACGGCGTCGGCGCCGACGAGAAATCCGGTGCCCTGGCCGGCGCCCGACGGGAACTCCACGCGGCAGACCGCCCGCTCACGTGTGCGCATCCGCGCGCGCCACTCGTCAGGTCCGAAGAACGCAACGGTCTGAAGAACGATGCGTTCGAGCGCCTCTTTGGCGGCGCCTCTCGCCGAGGGTGGCGCAGGAGCGGCTCCGCTGTCCTGCGCGCGGACGACCGACTCCACCTGCCTGGCCACGTCGGGGTTGGTCAGCGATGCAGTCTGCGCAGAAGCCAGGACGGCTTGTGCAAACGCAGCGAGCTCGGGATTGGTGGGATTCGCGTCGCGAGTGGCTTCGATCACCTGCGAGAGCCGTCCACGCGCCTCGCCCCAGACAATCAGATTCATCACGACCGTCGGCATCGCCGCCTGCGGACTGATCGTGTTGAGGTTCTCACCGAGATACAGATCGAGAGCAGTCGCGAGCGCGTTCCAGTCAGGAAACGCGGCGACCAGTGCGGCGTGCAACTGGCGGCGCTCCGGAATCGTGAGCTTCCGCATCCCTCAAGCCCTCGCCTGAGACCCTCGAGCCCCAAGCCCTCAGGCTCTTGAACCCTAGTGGGCGTTGGCCCATGCGAGGCCGTCCGCCACGGCACCCGCGTCGATGAGGCCTTCGACTTTCCAGTCGCTCGTCCGGATCGCAGCGATCTTTCCGGCTTTGTCGCACGATACGTAGGCGACCTTTCCGTCGGGACGCACGAGGGTTTCCTGCGGCGTCGGCGGCACGTCAATAGTGTGTGCGACGGTCATCGACTTCAGATCGACGACGGCGACCTTGTTCGCGGCCGGCACTGCCACGACCAGCCATCGGCCATCCGGCGTCGGCGCAGTGCCGTACCCGGTGCCCGGCAGCGTGACCCACGTCTTCACGGCGTTCGTCGCGGTATCGATCACGGCGAGCCGCGGAGCGGTCTGGTCCGACGTGAACACGAACGCATCGTCCACCGACATCGAAATCCGCTGTGTCATCTTCGAGATCGGAATGATGGCGAGCGTTTTCCGGCCCTCGAGATCCAGCACCGACACGGTGCCGGGCCCGACGTTTGCGGTGTAGCCGCGCCGGCCGTCTCGCGAGATGGCCAGCATGTGTGATTCGGTCTGGCCTGTCGGAACCGAGCCGACGATTTTGAGCGTCTTGGGATCCACGACCGTGATCGTCTGGTCGAGCTCGGTCGTCACGTAGAGCAGACCGTCCTTCGGCCCGAACATTGGACAGTGCGGACGCACGCCATGACCGAAATCGAGCTGGCCCGTCACCTTTCGCGTAGCGAGATCGATCGCCACGAGTGTCTGACCATCCGAGCCGGGCTTTCCGACGCCTGAATCGCCATAAATCGGCACGTAGCCCGTGCGCCCATCAGGTGACGCGATGACCTCGTGGCCCGTGATGCCGCCTTCCGGCACAGTCGCGACTTGCTTCAGCGTGCCGGGATCGACGATCCCCATGGAGCGATCGCCCTTGTTGGCGACGAGCAGCCATCCGCCCGATCCGGACGGAGGATCCCCGAAGCTCAGGGCTGCTGTCGCGACGATGGCAAGGGTGAAGAGCGCGGTGCGCAGCTGCGTCATGGCGCACAGTATACCGGTCCAAATCCGGTACGGGTGCCGCAGTTATGGAGTCGCGTGCCCGGCAGACGGAGCGCCCACTCCTTCCGCGGCCGGAGCGAGCGGAAGCCGCTCGCCGGCTGGAACGGCGAACGGAAGGCGGTTCTGCGGCGGCGGCATGGGGCAGGTCGTAAACGCGTTGTAGGCGCAGGGGGGATTCTCTGCCCTGTTGAAATCGAGCGTCACTTCCCCGTTGGTGTCCGGGCGCGCCGTGTACAGGAAGCGGATGCGGTACGTCTCGTGTCCTGAGGTTCCATCCCGGAACACCAGCCACAGCTTGTCATCGTCGTCGAGCAGGAGCAGCCGCACACGGGTTCCAGCCAACGACACCTCGACTTCGCCCGGACTTGTCGAATCGGCCACGTCGCCGAGCACGTTCTCGAGCGGAATGCGCTTTGGTGTCTCGTATGGAATGAAGCGGCCCGAGACGCGCCACTCCGGCTGGATGGGATACCACTGAAGCGGCGGAAATCCGGTTCGAAGCGGGTTCAGCGGATCGCGCAGTCGGATCGCGCGCCGGTCACCGCTGCTGTGTGCCAGCAGCGTCAAGCGGCCGATGCCCAGACGGTCGGCCTTCCGGTGCCGTGCCTCGTCAGAGCCGCGCATCTCGACGGGTCCGTCTGCCGGCACGCCGTTCAGTGTGGGATGCGCGTCGGGCGCAGGTTCGAACACCACATGCTCGCCCGCGTAGCGTACGACCCCGGCGCGAGGGGGCGCCGCATCGCGAGGCAACACGATGTCATTCGACGCGTCAGACCCGACGGTGTTCACGCCAGGCTTGAGAAAGAACAGGCCAGCGACCGACAGCCAACCGTCAGGTGCACGAAGCTTTGCTTCATAGGTCTGACGCCATATCTCGGTGGAGTCGCCGTTGTCGCAGCTCGCACGGACGACGACGCTCATCAGGACCAGGACGGTTGCTAGGACGATACGACGGGAACGCATAAACCTGAGGTGGCCTCGCCAGCGGCGTGGTGGTACACAATCATCGCATGCGCCGCTTGTTGATCCTTCTAGCGATAGCGTTTTCGGCCAGTGTGGGTCTGCTGACAGCAGGCCAGTCCGCATCAGAGGTACTCATTGAAACGGAGTTGGGCGCCATCAGAGTGCGGCTCGATCCGAACCACGCGCCCCGCACGGTTGCCAACTTTCTGCGGTATGTGGACGAGCACTTCTTCGACGGTACGAGCTTCTATCGCACGGTCAGAGCCGACAATCAGCCGACCAGTCCGGTGAAGATTGCGGTGATTCAGGGCGGGCCGGACGAGAAGAAGCCGGAGCATGAAGCCATCGCGCTCGAACGGACGTCGGTGACGGGCCTGCACCATGTCGACGGAACCGTGTCGATGGCGCGCGATGGTCCCGACACGGCCACTGCGGAGTTCTTCATCTGCGTCGGCGCGCAACCCGCACTCGATTTCGGAGGGACGCGGAATCCTGATGGGCAGGGCTTCGCGGCGTTTGGTCAGGTCGTGGACGGCATGGACGTCGTCCAGAAGATCAACGAGGCGGCGGCGAACGGGCAGCGGCTGTCGCCGCCCATTGCCATCACACGGATCGTTCGCGCGAACTAGCGCTCGCGCTCTTCGCGGAGCGCGCTGCCGAGGGAGGCGGGACGCGGGTCGCGGCTGAGCCACACGTTGCGATAAATCGTGTTGGCGATCGAGGCCGATTCGGTCCCGCTCCGGCCGACCGGAGCACCCAGATAGGCGTAGTGCGGATTCGGGTTGTAGCTGCCGCGCGGAGTCGGCAATCCGTAGTCGTACAGGACGGATCCGTTGGTGCCGCCCTGGAGGACGGTGAGTCTGAAATCACCGCCCCACGTCGCCTTCCAGTAGTAGGTCGTGCCGGGATCGAGCAGGTACACCGACGCGAATCGCTTGGCGGTGTCCGGTTCGTACCGCACGCTGTGATCCGTGGACGAGCCGTACAACACGCGCCACTGAATGGCATTCGGCGGAACGCCGGTCGTCCCGCGGTACTGGATGTCGACGCGATAGCGGTTCGTGATGAAGTCGCCCTGGCCTTCCTGCATCCCGAACACCTTGGCTTTGTTGCCAGGTGCGTTGCCCATCAGGCCTTCGACTTCCATCGAGAACTCGCCCGCCGAGATGGTCTCTGGCAGGAGATACTTGACATAACTCTGACCGTTGTTGAGCTTTATGCCTTTGCCAGGAATGAACGTCGCGCTGCCGACGATCGCACCGACGGTCTCACCGTGAATCAGGGGATCGTAGAGCGAGCCGGCGCGGTTGAACCCGACGAGGCGCGATCGGAACTTGCCGAGGGCCGACCACTCGGAGACGACCTTGCCCTGCGTCATCCGCGCGCGCCAGTAGAAGCGCGTCGTGGGCTGCAGGTCGTGATCGACCGGGTAGCTCGTTTTCCCGCCGGTGTTCTCGGCGACGCCCGTCTGATCGACGGTCGAGAAGAACGACGGGATCTGTTGGGTCGAGCCGGCAGTCGAGAAATCGGCACTGTCGGAGATTTGGAACTCGTACGTGCGGGTGCCCGCCTGATCCGACGTGCCGTTCTTCACGACGAGTGTCGGACGCAGCGTATCCAGCTGCTCACCGTCCGTCGGCGTATCGAGTGCTGGCGCCGTCAATTTCGGATCGACGACCGGCGTGGGTGCCGCCCCGCCCGACTTGCCGCCGCAGGCCAGTGCCGCGACGAGGACTCCACCACACACACCCAGCACGAACACTCGTTTCACAGCGACTCTCCTGACGCTTTAGGGGGACGACCGCCACAGTACAGCGGGTTATCGGTCGGGCCGGCCCGTGACGGTATCACGCACGCACGATTTTCTCCATAGAAATTGCCGATAGTGGACATTAAACTGTTTGGAATTCAATGACTTTCACTGTCCGCCGCGGACGCCCGCCGAAGTTCACCCGGCCTTCGCGAACGATCACGGTCACCCTGCCAGAAGACGTGTTGACGTCGCTCGCGGGGCTCGACACCGACATGGGGCGTGCGATCGTTCGCCTGACGATGACGGCCTCGAATGGCTCGTCGTCGCGAGGCGTGGAGGTCGCGACGTTCGGCAGCCGGGCGGTCATCGTCGTGCCGCCGACGAAGTTATTGAAGGAGCTGCCCCGCGTCGAGCTCGTGCCGCTCGCTGACGGGCGCGCGCTCATCTCGATCGACGACGAGATGAGCGAGGAGCAATTCGAGCTGGCGGTGCGGGACCTGCTGGACCGCAAGGCCACAGCGGCGGCGGATCGCGGTGTGCTGGAACAGCTGCTAGGCGTGCTGCAGGAGCACCGGCAGAGCGACACGCTCACCGTGCGGCGCATCATCGTGCTGCGCGCCGGCGATAAGGCGGCACCGGACAAACACAGACGCCGCGGACGGTTGAAGCCTTGATGATCTGATGCGGGCCACAACGCCGCCGGATGCTGCCGCCGCGCGCGGCAGCGCCGAACCCGCCGCCTCGAGCACTGCGCTGATCGTCACGACGCTGCTGCTCTTTGTCTGCCACGCCGCAAACTATCTGTATTTCTTCGTTGACGACGAAGGCATCCCATTCATCTTTGCGAAGCACCTGCTCGAAGGCAGAGGCCTGGTCTACAACTCCTTCGAGGGCCGCATCGAAGGCTATTCGGACCTGCTGCACATCCTGATCTCGGCAGGATGGCTTTCCGTCGTTCACGTCCTCGGTCTGAGCAGACTGGCGCCGTTTTTCCTCGCCAAAGGCGTCTCGTTCCTCGCCGGCATCGCGGTGGTCTGGCTGCTGTGCCGGGCGCTGGCGCGCGATCCCGAGATCACGCGGCAAGGCCGACTCGCGGGCATGCTCGTCCTGGCGCTCGCGCCTCCGCTTGCGATGTGGAGCTGCTCGTCGCTCGAGATGGTACCGGTGACGCTCCTCGTGACTGTCGTCACGATCAATCTCGTGGGCAGCGTTCCGCCGACACTCACGCGCGATCGCTGGACGGCCCTGGCGGCCTGCATGCTCGTGCTCTACCGCATCGATGGACTCGTGATCGCGGCGATGCTGCTGGCGCCGGCCTGGGTGGTCGCGGGCGCGATGCGGCGGCGCGAGATGGCGGTGCGAATCCTCATGCCGTTCGGACTGACTGTGCTGGCCTACCACGGGTGGCGGATCTGGTACTTCGGCGACTGGATGACGGGGCCGATGGCGGCGAAAGTGTTGTACAAGCTCCGCCCGGTGCACGATATCGCGACCAAACCTGCGGTCGTGCCGTACGGGCAAGCGTTCGTTCAGCTCTATGGCGTGTGGCCCCTGATGGCGACGGCGGGTTTTTGTGTCATCGCACTTCGTCGGGCGCGGCGCGGGTGGCCGCTTCTGGTGAGCGCGTGCCTGCTGGCGGCCTACGCCTCCATCGTCGGTGATTGGATGGTCGGGTTCCGCTTCTTTCTCCCTCTCGTTCCCGCGGCGACGCTGCTCGTCGCGCTGGCTGTTTCGACGGTTCGTGCGCGTGCCGCGTGGGCACTCGTCGCGGCGATCGTCGTCTGGTGTCCGATGGTCGCAGTGAAGGCAGCCGCGATGGACGATCGACTGGAGTACCGCCACAGCTGGTGGCGGCATCCCTCGCTCAGCCACGAGCTCTATTTCAGCCAGTACCTGCGCTTGTACGACGCTCTCAAGGCGTTCGTGCGGCCGGGCACCCGCACGGCGTACAACCAGGCCGGCTTCGTACCGTTCATGCTCGACGTGGACAACGTCGACGATCTCGGCATCTGTTCGGGCTTCGTCGCCCGCCTGCCGACCACTGACGTGACGTTCACGGAAGTGGGGCGATATTCGCCGCTGACCAATCGCAGGCCGCTCCGTGCGGCGCATGCCTACGTCCTCGCGCTTGCGCCCGAATTCATCATCGAGCCCTACGACAATCTGGAGTCCGCCAACGGCGGTACGATTCCAGACGCCGTGTTGAGGAGCCACTATCGTCAGATACTCGTCGATCGGCATGCGCAGGCGGTGGTCTACAAGCGCACCTCAGATGCCGTCGATGAATTCCGGACGAATCCGCATCTCTTTCTGGAGAATGTCGCGCATCCCTCGCACCTGTTGCGAGGGTACGACGGCGACGTCATTGCGCGCGGACAGTTTCTGCGCCGTCTCGCCTTTCTGGCCGACGGCGTCCTCGATCGCAGCTTTTCCGGACGCGTGACCTACGACGCCACGTTCGCGGAGAGCGATGAGCCGGTGTACGAGCTCCATGTGATGGCCGTGTGGGCGCGGACCGATGTGCGGATGGCCATTTCGTTGCTGAACGCGAAGGGCCAGGTCGTGGCGCGGGACGAACGCGTCGTCGGCAGCCGCGGGACCGACGTGTTCCGCGAATGGCCGGATGGGATTCGCGCGTCGCAGGTGTCGTTGGAACTGGAAGCGTCGGGGCCTGCGCCGACTCGAGTCATCCTGCACGACCTGCGGGTCCAGGGGCAGACGCCGGAACTCGCTGCGTACGTGCGCCGTTTGCCGTTCCTGGGACAAGGGGTGGATAACAAAAACTGAAATTCATCCCGACCCCATTTCCCCCGGTCAGTGCAGGGAGGCGCGGACGCCGTC
>JBKPMA010000008.1:0-8873 GCA_046731935.1 Acidobacteriota bacterium | reverse complement strand
GCACCCATCCGCCCATCACCACCAGCAGCGCGTAGACGTGCTTGAGCGGTCCGATTCGTTCGAGCGCGCGTCCGAGGCCGGCGCGCTCGGCCACCAGGAACAGCCCGTGCCAGATCCCCCACAGGATGAAGGGCCAGCTGGCGCCGTGCCACAGTCCGCACAGGAGAAACACGATGACGAGATTCCGGTACGCCCGCGCCGTGCCCTCGCGATTGCCACCGAGCGGGACATACAGATAGTCGAGGAACCAGTTCGACAGCGAGATGTGCCAGCGGCGCCAGAACTCGCGGATCGATTGCGAGATGTAGGGATAGTTGAAGTTCTCGAGGATCCGGAACCCGAACAGGCGCATGAGGCCCAACGCCATGTCGGAGTAACCGGAGAAATCGAAATAGATCTGGAGCGTGTAGCAGACAAGCCCCAGCCACGCGAGCGGAGTCGTGAGCTGGAACTGGGGCAGGCCGAAGATGCTGTCGGCAACGCGGCCGAGGGTGTTTGCGATGAGCACCTTCTTTCCGAGACCGAGCAGAAACCGGCGGACCCCGTAGGCGACATCGGCCGTGCGCCACTCACGGCCCGAGATCTGATCGGTGAAATCGCGCCAGCGGATGATCGGTCCGGCGATCAGCTGCGGAAAGAGCAGGATGTAGAGCGCGAAGTCCCACAGCCGGCGCTCGGCCCTGGCGTTCTTCTTGTACACGTCGACGACGTACGAGAGGGCGTGAAAGGTGAAGAAGGAGATCCCGAGCGGCAGCGGGATGTCGGTCCAGCGGATCGATTCCTGTCCGGCGCCGACGACCAGCGCGTTCAGATTCGCCACCGCGAAGTTCGCGTACTTGAAGACCGCGAGGGTCAGCAAGTTGACGGCGATGGCGGCAGTGAGCCAGCGGCGCCTGGCGAGCGGAGCGTCCGTCCGCCCGATGGCGAGCCCGAATCCCCAGTTGGCCAGGACGGAGGCCACGACGAGGCCCACGAACCAGCCTTCGCCCCACATGTAAAACGCAAGGCTGGCAACGAGCAGGACCGGGTTCCGCGCGACCCTCGGCGCGACAGCGTACGCGGCGCAGACGATCGGCAGGAAAAGTAAAAGAAAGACTGGCGACGCAAAGACCATGGGATCCGGTGCCAGCGTGGCAGTCCGTCTGGCGCCGGTATGATAACCGGCCTTACGCTCGCGAGGACCCTTGCGTGGCGACCACCAGATTCGGCCAGTCTGGCGACTGGCGGAGTACCATCGGCAGCTGCCACCCGGGGCGCCTTGCTGGCAGGTGTCGCTCGAACGTCGTCATCGCGGCTGCTGCCGCCATCACCATGAGGTGATGGTCCTTCACCAGCAACACCAGGAGCATGACGAGACCGCACGTTGCGGCGCAGTAGCAGCCGGTTGCCAGCCCGAATCGCAGCGAATCCAGTTGTGCGGTAGACCCGAACACCCGCAACGCTGGCAGTCTGTGGCAGGCATTGAGACAGCGCTGCCGCGCCGGTGAGCAGTGCCAGAGCACGATCACCGCGATCGCGACCGCAATGCGGTCGGAACCGACAGCCACCCATCCGCTGAGCGTCGAGAGCGCGACGCCCGCAATCATCCAGATTCCGACGTATCCGCAAACGAACCAGGCGATGGTCAGCGGCCGCAGCCGTCGAAGGCTGGTCCGCCACAGGTGTCCAACTTCGCGGAGCAGGAGCGGCGGCGCCATCGCAATCACCATCGCCAGCCACACTGCCGTGAAATGGCCCGCCATGTGAGGCATGTGCGTTGCGATCGCAGCGGCGCCGTGCTCGCCATGAACTGTCAGGGCTGCGTGCGGCAGCCGATCGCCGGTGAGCAGCCAGGCCATTGCGATCCAGCCGAGCGCGCTGGCGATCAAGAGGCCTTTCCCCGGTCCGCGCAGTGCGACCTTCAGCAGCGCACGCGGCCACATGATTTTATTCACCGAGGGTGAACACACTCAGGCGACGGATCGAGAAGTTTGCGCGGGCCACGGCGGCGGTCGCCGGAACGAACCGCACGTCGAGGCGATCGAGATCGGCGCCAGACAGATGGAGGGCGTCGACGATCTCCGTGATTTCAAGCACCTGGCTCACGCCGCTCCCCGCGGTCGGGCCATTCGGATCGCTGGCGGCAGAGATCCCGAACAGTGAGACGGTCCCAGCCAGCCGTTCGCGATGGGCCGCCGGGTCCGCGTTTGGCGGAAGACCGACATAGACGTGATAGTTCGCCGCATCGCTCGTGCCGCGGATCCCTTCGAGCTTGAGGAACACGCGCGCGGGTTCTGCCGTTGGCCCCGCTGCGGACGCCACGCTTTCAAGGTTGCCGCGGAGCGCCTGTGTCGATGCAGGGTCGAGCCGAACCGCCGCGCCGGTCGCACCTGTGACATTCACCGGTCCGTCGCTGGCACCAATCAACTCGGGCGTCTTTCCGCTACTCACCGCCGCCTCGCTTTCCGGCGCGCCGCCGGCAACAGTCGCACGCGCCCCGAGCCGGTTCAGGCGCCGTGTGGCCCGGCCTTCAACGATTGGCACGCTCTCGTCGTCGTAGCTATAGTCCAGCGGTGCTGCGGTCGTGTCCAGCACGTCGCGTGCAGTGAACGTCCACTCGCTCTGATCGATCTGAGGCATCACGAACGCGCGGTCTGCCGGTCCGTCGAGCCAGGTTGTCTCACCGGGATTGTCGTGCGGTTCCTGCACATCGCGGAGCCAGGCGCTCCAGAGGCGATCGATGTTCGCGTGGTGCAGCCAGAAGATCGGGTCGAGCGCCGCCGTGATTGGCATCGACATCAACCCAAGATCCCGCCAGTCGTTGGGATCGCCGCCCGGCGTCACGCCGCCGATGGCGCCATGAACCGCATTGTGAGGCAGCGACTCGAGGCCGCCGTTCGTGGTGTCAGACTCGGGCCCGTGATGGAACACCGTCTCCGGGCCGCCGAACCCCGGCGGAATGTCGCTGTCGCCGCCCGGAAACGCGTCGTCCTGCAGTGCTGACAGCGAAACGACTGTCGGATCGAGCTGGATCGGTGTCGTGCCGTCGCCGAAGCGGCGCGCGACTCGCAGCGGATTGTCCGATCCGTCGGGAAGCGTCGGCAGATCGAAGGCGTCCGGGATTGTGCGGGCGTTGGGCCGTGACGCGTCGCTGTAGTTCCAGTACGGCAGCGCCCAGTCGGCGGGGCCGCCCGCGGTGACGACGGCATCGCGAATGATCGCTTCGAAGGCTGCGAGATATCCGCGATGCCACGGAAGGAAGTACCAGCTCTGGTGCTGGCATTGGTTCCAGAAGCGTCGCTGGACGACGAGACTTGGCAGTGGAGTGTTGGAGTCGATCACGCCGAACTGCCGCCAGACGACCGGATGCATCCCGTGCATCGCCGCCAGGAACCCCCAGCTGGTCGTATCGGTCAATGGTCGTGACTGCAGGGTCTGCACGGCCCTCGCGTACCACAGGAGCGTGTCGTTCCATCCCGCTCCGAGGCTCCGGACATCTTTACGCACGCGAGCCATCAGAAATCCTCCTTCGGCAGATCCGACGCGTCAGGCTGCACGGATGAGCCGACACTGGAGCAACCGTGTCGTTGCCGGGGAAGACAGTCTACGCCTCGCCATCCATCACACGAAGGCTGTCTTATGTTTTGTAGTCTCCATCTAGTCGAAAAAAATCTGCGCGGGTTGCGGTGGTTTATTTACCCTCGGCACACATGTCCCCCCGAATATTGCTCGCGGTCCTGTCATTCGTCTGTCTCGCCGTTCCGTTCAACACGTGGGCGCAAGGGAACACCTCGTCGCTCGGCGGTGTCGTGATCGATGACCAACACATGGCAGTGCCAGGGGCGCTTGTGACGGTCCGCGACGAAGCCCGTGGAGCGGAGCGCGCCGTTCAGGCTGGAAAGGACGGCGTGTTCGAGCTCGCGAGCCTTTTGCCCGGCCGCTACCGCGTTGACGTGCAGATCCAGGGCTTCGCGTTCTCGCCTCGCGACGTTGTCATCGAGGTCAATCAGCGCGCGCGCGTTGAGCTCGTCGTCACTCCAAAAGCGCTCGCCGAGACCGTCACAGTGCACGGTGACATGCCGTTGCTGCAGACGAGGACGTCGGGTGTCGGGCAGGTCATCGATCAGGAGCAGATCGAACGCCTGCCGCTCAATGGCCGGCAGTTTCTCGAGCTGGCGCTGCTGGTCCCCGGCGTGCACAGCTCCCACGGCGCGCAGACCGGCAGTACGACCGCGCTCTATTGGCGGCCGGGACAGAACTCAGCCGTCAGCGTCACCGGAGGACGCGCGGCAGCCAACGCGTACCTGCTCGACGGCACCACCAACACGGATCCGTCGTTCAATTCGTACATCATCAGCCTGCCGCCCGACGCGATTCAGGAATTCAAAATCGAGACCGGTACCTACAGCGCGGAGCTCGGTGGCGCCGGAACCGGCCAGGTGAACGTCGTCACAAAGGCGGGCTCGTCACAGTTCCATGGCACCCTGTACGACCATCTGCGGAACAGCGCATTCGACGCGCGGCTGTTTACGAGCCCTGATGAGCTCCCGCACTTCGCCCAGAACCAATTCGGCGCGACCGCGGGGGGGCCGGCGCCTGCGCACATGTTTTATTTCGTGGCTTATGAAGGACTGCGCAGCACGCAGGGGCAATCGATGATGATGACGGTGCCTCTCGAAGCATGGCGCAGCGGTGATTTCTCCGGCACATCCACGATCTACGACCCGTTTTCGTCGCGGCCGAATCCGGCCTACGATCCGTCGAAACCCGCGAGCCCCTCCAACCCCTCGATTCTCCGCGACCCGTTTCCCGGCAACCAGATTCCGATCAGCCGCATGAACCCGGTCGCCTTGCGCGTGCTCCAGGACTTCGTCCCGATGCCGACGATGATGGACGAAACGGCGAACAACTACCTCGACACGCGACCCCAGTTGCTCAAGTCGGATCTCGTGACCGCGCGACTCGATCATTCCTGGACGCAGGGCTCGTCGATTTTTGGACGGTACAGCACGAGCCACGAGTACGGCTTCACGCCCGAGAACCTTCCTGGCTTCGGCGCGAATCACAACAACCGGGTGCAGAACCTCACGGTGACGTTCATTCAGCCGATCTCGTCACGCTTCGTCAACGAGGTGCGGGTGGGTGGCACACGGATGAAGCTCGAACGCCTCGGGGAGAACGCCAACGGGCCCGATTTGATCGCGGAGCTTGGCATCAAGGGCGTGGGATTCGGCGGACCCGAGGCCAACGGCCTGCCTCAGTTCAACGTGCAGGGGCTGCAGCCGTTCGGCGACTCCCTGCTGTGCACGCCGTGCAAGTACGACAACGTGCAGCTCCAGGCGGGCGATCGCGCAACGCTCGTCAAGGGATCGCACTCGCTCAGCTTCGGCGGCAACCTCCGTCGCTTCCGATGGGACATGCTTGGCTTCTTCCAGAACCGCGGCTACTACCAGTTCACGCCAGGCCTCACGAGCCGGACGGGCACGAACGATGGGACCGGCAACGCGCTAGCGAGTTACCTGCTGGGGCTGCCGGCGTTGGAGCAGCGGCAGGCCGGCCTCCCGTCGATGAACATGCGACAGACAGGTGTCGATGCGTTCATCCAGGATGAATGGCGCGTGCGATCGGACCTCACGCTCAATCTCGGGCTGCGCTATGAGTACCAGACGCCGCTGCAGGACGAGCGGAAGATCCTGACCAACCTCACGTGGGACGAGAACGGCCAGCCCAAAGCGTTTGTCGGCGGCCAGCTGGGATATCCCGAAGGTCTTGTGTACCCGGACAAGAACAATTTTGCTCCACGCGTCGGCATGAGTTACAACCCGGGCGGTGGACGAACGGTCCTCAGGGCTGGCTACGGGTTGTTCTACGCCTATCCGGAAATGAACCTCTGGTGCAACCAGGTGCACAACGTGCCTCTGGTGTTCCCCGAGATCGTGCAGGGCAACACGTTCACACCGGCCATCCAGGGTTTCGATTTCAAGCCGGCAGTCTTGGGCCAGACGCTCGTCGGGTTCACGGCGATCGATCCGCACGCGCGGACGCCCTACATTCAACAGGCCAGCGTCAACGTGCAACGCCAGGTCGGAAGTGATCTGGTGGTTGAAGTCGGTTACGTTGGCGCATGGGGGACGAACCTCGATCGATCAGTGCTCGTGAACAACGCGGCGCCCAGCCCTCTGCCACTCAAACCGCGACGCCCGGTGCAGACAATCGGTTTCGTTCCCGACACCGACTTGCCAGAGTTGGTGCCGACGACGAGCACGACCTTCCCCGTGGGTCCTATCAACCTGCTCGAGTACAGCGCCAAATCCTCGTACAACGCCGGCTACGTCGTCGCGCGCCGGCGGCTGGCGGATGGTCTGAGCTTCCTCGCGAGCTATACATACGGGCGCAGCATGAGCGATGCACCGTCGTTCCGATCGCCCGCGATGGAGCCCGAAGTGCCTCAGAACAGTTTCGATCTCGACGCTGAATGGGGGCCCGCGGGGTGTGACATCCGGCACCGGTTCGTTGCGAGCGTGCTCTACGAGATCCCATTTGCCGCACACGCGGCGTCGTCGTCGCCATGGACGACACTCGCGCGATGGGTCCTTGGGGATTGGCAGCTGGCGGGCATCTACCAGGCACAGACCGGGTTTCCGTTCACGATCAGCGTCTTCGGTGACACGGCCAATGCCGGCGCGCTCCTCAACGTCAACCCGGTACGCGCCAATGTGGTCGCTGGTGTGTCCCCCTACCTGCCGGCTGACGAGCGGTCGGGCGATCGCTGGTTCAACACGGCGGCGTTCACCACGCCGCCGGCGTTCACGTTTGGAAACGCCGGTCGCAACAGCGTCTACGGTCCCGGTCTGCAGAAGACCGACCTGGCGCTGCAGCGCAACTTCGTGCTGGCCGGTCGCACCGCATTCGAGTTCCGCGCGGAATTCTTCAATCTCTTCAACCACACGAACTTCGGCACGCCTGAACGCTTCGTGAACACGCCGCAGTTCGGCAGCGTGATCATGGCGGCCACGCCCGCCCGGCAGATCCAGTTCGTCGCCCGCCTGCGATTTTGAGACAACGAGCTCACCTCATCAGAGGACGCATCGCCCAGGAGCGTCCTCACGATGATCGTCAGCGCCCGTCACGTTGCGGTGAGCGCGCCAGGTTCATAATGGCGCCGTAGCGGCTTCCGTATCGGCCGCGACGTCAACATGACCGCGTGAAAAAGAAGGCGCTGATGATACTCAACACGTACGTGAATTACGCTGGCAACTGCGCCGAAGCGTTCAAATTCTACGAGCAGCATCTCGACGGCAAGATCACGATGCTGATGAAACACGCCGAGAGTCCAGGCCCGAGCAACGTGCCAGACAACTGGCGAGACAAGGTCCTCCACGCACGCATCACGATTGGCGGTGTCGAGCTGCTGGGCGCGGACATTCCGAACGCCGAGCCGATGCGGAGTGCGTATTTGTCGTTGACGGTTGACACTGCTGACGAGGCGGAACGGATCTATTCCGTCCTGTCTGACGGCGGGCAGACGTTCATGAAGATGCAGGAGACGTTCTTCGCGACGCGGTTCGCGATGTTCCGCGATCGGTTCGGGTCATCGTGGATGCTGCAGTGTCCGAAGTAGCGGTTGACCCGGCCGGCGGGCTCCGTATATCAAACGTGTTCGACAAGGAGGCGGAATGAAACTTCTTCACTCCCGAACGGCCGTTGGACTGATCGCGGGAGCACTGGGTGCGATGACCACTGTCTTGGCCGCACAGGCCGGGCGTCCGGCGCAGAGCGATGACGCCACGCGCGTGCTGCTTGCCGAGGTGCACGGCTTGCGCCTCGCCATGGAACGTCTCGCGATGAACGGACCGCGGGCGCAGCTCGCGTTCGGACGGCTGCAGATCCAGGAACAGCGCATCACGAACCTGACATCGCAGCTCGAGACGCTCAAGGACAGAATCCGCGGCGACGCCGTGGGAGAGTTCAAGGACGTGTTCGCTGCGCGTGAACATCAGCTGGAGCAGGAGCTCGCCGCCGAGCAGGCCCGGTGGTCGGATCTGAACCAGCGGCTCGAGGAGCTGGATCACGCGTTGACGCCGCCGGCGGGCCGATGACCTGACGCAATGGTTCGCTGTCTGCAGGCTAACGGACCGGCTTGTTGGACCGGCGGGCGTCGCACGCTCCTTCGGCCTATCGCAGAAAATAAAGGCGTTTGCAGGACCGGCGACGCCGTGAACATCTCGGTCATTCCAGAGACCACAACAGGGTCATGCTCTGGCGACGGCCTTGACCTGACGCTCACGGGCCATTACGAGCGGCCCTGAGGCTGGCATCGAGCTCCCGCTAGTGGAGCGAGGTCTCCGCCTTCATCCGGTTGCTGGTCGCCTGTTCGAAGAAGCTGACCCAGGCCTTGCGGATGGTGTCCACCTTCGCGACTTGCGTCTGATTCACGGTGGCGCCGGCCGACAGCATGTAGATAAACGCCTGGCGGTGCACCTTCGGGCTGGTCGCCGGGGTCGGGGTCCGCTCGCCCATCACCGCAACGACATCGTCGATCGACAGGTCGCGCCGTGTGCCGTTGAACGTGACGCCGATTTGCGGCGCGCTGGTGGCGTCCGCGCTCGGGGACACGTTCGTCGGCGCCTCCACGTAGAAGAAATCAGGCACCCGCGACTTCGACAGCAGACCCATCGCGTACTGATCGAGTGCACTGTACCGCTTGACTGCGTCGGTGGTCTTGAACGCGCCGCCGTGAAGATCGTCGATCTTGTTGCCTTCCATGACCGACGCGTCCGAGTTGAAGAAGAAGCTCCAGTGCGCCATGTCGCGGCCGAGCAGTGCATTCGAGCTGGCGCCGTTGACGTCCTTGAACTTCAGGAACGCCAGCCAGCGATGTCCCACTTCTTGCC
>JBKPMA010000007.1:0-4653 GCA_046731935.1 Acidobacteriota bacterium | reverse complement strand
GGCTCCAGTCCATCCCGCAGCGCCTCGAAGTGATCGAACTCGGCATCGCGGGTCACCAGCGCGGCTAGCGATCCCTCGGAATCCATCCACAACGTCTCGATGCCCCAGACGAGACCTTTGACGCTGTACCGTTCCAGGCGGACCTCACGTCCGTCGATCGTGATCGTGTCGGCACCGCGATCGCGAATGTCGACACGCCCCGAGGGAAGAACCGCCAGCGATGCCGGTGAGCCGTGCGCTTTCCAGTAGCGCATGAGCGCCATCTCGAGTGCGACTGGCGCGTAGCCGGCAATCGTAAACACTGGCGTAGGCGCCGGCACGGTGCGCTCGTCGCGGCCGTCGCGTATCCGCGCCGTGGAGCCCGACAACGCCACGCTCACATCGATCCTCGAGAGGCGAGACGTGCTGCCAGCGATCGTGAACGTGCGCGGTGTGTAGTCCGGTGAGGCGGTCAGCGTCGCCGTGAGCGGAACCGGCGTGCCGCGATCCGTGAAAGTGAAATGCGACTCGAGCGTCAGGGTGTCGTCCTGTCGCGTGATGGTGTAGGTCTCGGTGCCGATCGGCTGGGCGAACTTGTGGAGACGAAAGGTTCCAGTCTCGGGCGGTGCGGCCCCAGGCGCGGCGAGCAGAGCGAGCAGGACGAGCGACAGCATGATGCGATAATAGTCGCCTCACCCGGCATTTCAGTGGCTCGTCATTTCCTACTGTCTCCCGCCAATTGCGGCGGCCGGCGCGCACAGCAACTCCTGTCGGATCGAGCGGCCTCGATGCTGGCTCACCGTCTGCGGTCCGACGAAGGCGCAGCGCTCGGAGACGTCTTCACCTTCATGAGCGGGCTGTACTTTCGCGGCAAGCTGGCCTATGCACGGCGGTTCGCGCAGTCGGACGCGTGTGACTCAGGCGCGCATGGTGTGCTCATCATCACGCCCGGCATCGGGCTCCTGCACCCGGACACGCCGGTGACGCGCGCGCGGGTGCTCCAGTTCGCCACGACGTCGGTCGACGCGGAGAACGACGCGTTCACCCGGCCGCTGGTGCAGGCGGCGAGCCGGCTGCGCGACACGATCGCCGCCGACGCGGAAGTGGTCCTCCTCGGATCGGTCGCCTCTCCCAAGTACGTGGCGCCGCTGCTGGAGGTGTTTGGCGGCCGGCTCCTGTTCCCCCGCGAATTCGTCGGACGCGGCGACATGAGCCGCGGCGGACTGCTGCTTCGCCAGGTGGACGCCGAAGAAGAACTGGAGTACGTCCCGGTTGGTGGGACGGTGCGGCGCGGTGCACGTCCTGCGCGGCTTCCGCCGCTGTTGCGCAGATTCTGACGCCGCGAGCCGCGAAGTGCCGAAAAAGCGCCGCATGTTGTCAGCTACTGTCATAATGTGTCGCTTCGAGACAGGTGTGTTACGGAATGACACATACACATTAACCACCTGATAAATAGGGATTTACCACCTCATCCAGACGGTTCGCGGCACACAAGGGTCTCAAAATCTGCCACTCCGTATGAGCCGCCCGGCTTGAAAACGCGTTACTACACAGAATTAACGGTTTACGCTACAACCACTTAGACAGATCCGAAAGCCGCTAAGGCCGGGCTGGCTATGTGCTTGCTCTGCCTTCGGACGCCGCAGTGTGTGTCGGCTGCTGGACCTCTCCACGGCTGCACACACCTGCGCAAACAACCACCCAGTTTCAGCAGCACGCGAGTCGGGAGAACGGTATGGAGCAACAGCATCTCCTCACGCCGGTGACGCCAAGTGTCATCGCGCCTCCAGCCACTACGTGGCGTGACGCCCTGCCCACATTGATCGGGGACCGGGTCACCCTGCGCGAACTTGCGCCCTCTGACGCAGCCACCCTCGCGCCGATGCTTTCGGCCCCCGAGGTGGCGCGCTTCATTTCGGCGCCTCCGGCCAACACCGAGCAGTTCGGCTGGTTCATCGAATGGAGCCGCCGCGAGCGGCAGGCAGGACGCTACGCCGCGTTCGCGATCGTTCCACGCGGCAGCGAGCGCGCTGTGGGCCTGCTGCAGGTCCGCCAGCTCGATCCCGCGTTCCACACCGCCGAATGGGGCTTCGTGCTCGGCGCGCCCTTCTGGGGCGCCGGGCTCTTCCTCGACGCCGCACGGCTACTCCTCGACTTCGCCTTTGGCGCCATCGGTGTTCGCCGCCTGGAAGCGCGCGCGGCGGTACCGAACGCGCGCGGCAACGCCGTGATGCGCAAGCTCGGCGCCGTCGAGGAGGGCGTGCTGCGGCGCGCCCTCGTGACGGCGAGTGGTGAGCAGTTCGACCAGGTGCTGTGGTCGCTGCTCGCGGATGAATGGCACTTCACGAGCGCGCGTCTTCGCGCGCGTGTGCACTGAGGGCGGGCCCATGATGATTCGCCGTCTCTCCACGCACGCCGCGGCCGCGCTCCTCATGGCCGCTTCGCTTCAATCGACGAGGGCCGGTGCAGCTCCCGGCCATCGCTTCAAGCTCGATCGTAGTCTGCAGGACCGCGCCGGTCGGAGCGGCCGCTCCCGCGTGCTCGTCGAGCTCAGGCCGGACGCGGATCCGGCGTCGGTCGTCACGCGCGCCCGCGGCCTGCGCGGTGCGCACCTGAAGTCCTTCGACGCGCACGTGGTGGACGTCGACAACGCCAACCTCGATGCGCTCGCCGCCGATCCTGCCGTCCTGAGCGTGCACGAAGACCGCGAGCTCGTCGCCCAGACCGTGCCCTCGGATCGTCTGAGCGCCACCGTGCTGGCGGCCAGCGCCCGGAGTGACCGCTTCGACGGCACCGGCGTCGGCGTCGCCGTCATCGACTCCGGCGTCAGCCGTCATGACGACCTCACGCTCCTGCGCGGTGCCGGTCCGAGCCGCCTTCGTGTGACCGACGCCGTGGACTTCGTCAACAACGGCGCACGCACGTACGACGACTACGGCCACGGTACGCATGTCGCCGGCATCATCGCCGGCAACGGCTTCGACTCCGCCGGCCTCTACCGCGGCGTTGCGCCCGGCGCGTCCATCGTCTCGCTCAAGGTGCTCGACGAGCAGGGCCATGGCACGATCAGCGCGGCCATCGCGGCGATCGACTACGCCATCGCCAACAAAGTCCGCAGGAACATCCGCGTCATCAACCTGTCGGTCGGCGCGTCGGTGACCGAGTCGTTCGACACCGATCCGTTCACGGTCGCCGCGAAGCGCGCAGTCGACGCGGGCATCGTGGTGGTCGCTGCGGCCGGCAACTTCGGCCGGAGCGCCGACGGTACGCAGGTCTACGGCGGTATCACCGCACCTGGCAATGCACCGTGGGTGCTCACGGTTGGCGCCTACGACGCACACGGCACGCCCTCCACGTCCGACGACGAGATGGCGCCGTTCAGCTCAAAGGGGCCGACGGCGGTTGATTTCCGCGCGAAGCCGGACGTGGTCGCCCCTGGCATCCGCATCACGTCGCTTGCGGCGCAGGGCAGCACGCTCGTCGTGAACTATCCGAATTCGGTGGTCTCAGGTGTCGGACCGCGGGGCGCCGGCGCGTATCTCACGCTGAGCGGCACGAGCATGGCGGCTCCAGCGGTAACGGGCGTCGTCGCGTTGATGCTGCAGGCGAACCCGACACTCACGCCGAACGCGGTCAAAGCCCTTATCCAGTACACCGCCTTCGAAGAACCGGGTGTCACAGCGCTCGCGCAGGGGGCGGGCGAGGTGAATGCCGATGGCGCCGTGCGTCTCGCCAGCTTCTTCGTGACCGCGAAGCCGGGCGACGCGTATCCGAGCGATCCGGCCTGGAGCGGCAATCTGATCTGGGGCAACTACCTCGTGAGCGGCGGCGTGCCGCGTCCTGACGCGACGGCATGGGCGAGCAACATCGTGTGGGGCTCCAACATCGTCTGGGGTTCGAACATCGTCTGGGGCAGCAACATCGTCTGGGGCAGTTCGTGCGAGGGCGATTGCAGCAATCTCGTCTGGGGTCCATCGCTCGATGACAACGTGGTCTGGGGCACCACCGGCACGAACATCGTGTGGGGCTCGGGCGCCGAAGGCGTCGACGGATCCAACATCGTGTGGGGCAGCAATATCGTCTGGGGATCGAACATCGTGTGGGGGTCCAACATCGTCTGGGGCTCCAACATCGTGTGGGGCAGCGCGGCCCAGAACATCGTCTGGGGCAGCGCGTGCGGCGGCAAGGACTGCTACAACATCGTCTGGGGATCCGTCGACCCTGACGGCACCCTCCTCGCGAACAACATTGTGTGGGGCTCCAATATCGTGTGGGGCTCGAACATCGTCTGGGGCTCCAACATTGTCTGGGGTTCGAACATCGTGTGGGGCAGCTCGGTCGGAGCAGGAGCCAACTGATGCCTGCCGACCGCACCATGATGGAAACCGGCCGGCACCGTGCGACCAGTACGGGTGCAGAAGGTCTCCCCGCGTGGCGTTATTCGCCTCCAGTCCTCCGCGGTGCTGCCGTCACGCTGCGTGAGGTGCGGATCGAAGACGCGGTGGCCCTGCGCACCGTGCTGTGTGCAGACGATGTGGCGCAGTTCATCGAACCGCCGCCGGCCACGGTGCACGCGTTCGAGCGGTATATCCGGTGGGCGCTCGAGCAGCGTGCGGAAGGGCTCTCGGTCACGTTCGCGCTGCTGACCGAGGGCAGCACCATACCAGTCGGACT
>JBKPMA010000006.1:0-6049 GCA_046731935.1 Acidobacteriota bacterium | reverse complement strand
GAGCCGGGTTGTATGCAGTCGTCCTCGGCTGGGTCGTGACGCAGGTGGCGGGAGCAGCCGGCTCTGGGATCCGCGCGTACCGTCTCGTGCCCGAAGTGTTCACCGCAGGCCGACCGGTGAAGGGCGACCCGGCCGTCGCGGCCTACATGTCGCGCTCGGCGTGGATTGGTGTGTCGCAGATCGCCCAGGTGTTTCTCGCCGGCACGGACATGCTCGTGATCGGGCGGCTGCTCGGACCCGCGGCGGTCGTGCCCTACAGCTGCACGACGAAGCTCGTTTCAGTGCTGGCCAACCATCCTCACCTGCTGATGCACGCCGCGTCGCCGGCACTGAGTGAACTGAGAGCTGGCGGCAGCCGGCAGCGGCTGGCGGAGCTGAGTACCGCGTTGACGCTGGCCATGCTCGTCGCGAGCGGCGCCATCGCGACCGTAGTGGTGGCCGGTAATCAACTCTTCGTGGACTGGTGGGTCGGGCCGACGCAGTTCGGCGGCTGGCGCCTCACCGCTGTCGCCGTCGTGCTGATGCTGGTGCGGCACTGGAACACGGCGTCCACGTACACGCTGTTCTGCTTCGGACACGACCGCCGGATCTCTATCACGATGCTGGCAGACGGGCTCGTGACCTTCGCCGCGTCGGTGCTCTGCGTGCGGGCCTTCGGCACGATTGGCGCCCCAATCGGCTCGCTCGTTGGCGTGCTCCTCATCGGATTGCCAGCCAATACCCTGCAGATTGCGCGCGACCTCGGGGTGACACCGGTTCAAGTCGTTCTGCAGCTGGCGTCGTGGGCCGCACGGATGGCGATTGCTGCTCTCGTGGCGTGGGGGCTTGCCTTGCAGCTCGCCGGGACGGGCTTGATGGGTCTGATCGCCGCCGCCGGAGCCGCCGGACTCGTCTACGCCGCGCTCGTCGTGCCTCTACTGCTACAACCGCCGCTGCGCGCCTTCTTTCTGCCCGCACTCCATACGGTCCGCGGCTATCTGCCGCTTGGTCTGGCTCGCACGCTGGGTGCGCCGGGCGTGCCGCACTCCTGACATGCCCGGCAGAGCGATCGCGGCCATTTTCGGGGTACGCCCCGGTATCGGGGGTCTTGGTGTGCAGGTGGCCAACGCCCTGCGGGCACTTGCGACCGGTTCCGCGGTTGTGCATGCGATCGGGCCGGCCGCACACGACGACATCGTGCGCGAGCTCGGACCGGGCGTGATCTGGCACGTGCCGCCGGACCCGCTCCCACAGGCGATCGGCGGACGATGGCGGGCCGGCGCGCAGCAACTGGGGCAGGACGAGGCGATCGGGCAATTCGCCGCGACGACAGTCTCTACCCTGCAGCCGGCACTCTGCTACGCGTTCACGCAAGTCGCGCTCGAGACCCTCGAGTGGGCGCGCACACACCAGGTCGCGACCGTCCTGGAGAATCCCAACGGGCACATCAGCAACTTCCGCCAGGTCTACGTCGACGAGGCGCGCCGCTGGTGCCATGGCTTCTTTCCGGGCCATCCGACGGGCCGTATGGTCGAACGCGTCGAACGCGAATACCTCTTGGCAGATCGGATTCGTGTGTCGTCGGAGTGGTCGAAGCGAACGATGGTGAGCCTCGGAGTGCCGTCGGGAAGCGTCACCGTCCTCCAGCAGATTGTGGATACCGATCGCTTTCGTCCGTCGACGCGCCTGCCGGCCGAAGGTCCCCTGCGGGTGAGCTTCGTCGGCACGCTCGACCTGCGAAAGGGCTTCGTCTATCTGCTCGAGGCCATGCGGAGCCTTGGCGGCCGCGCGACGCTCGAGATTGTCGGAGCGACGGGCGATTGGTGCAGCAGGCGTCTGTACAGGAACGCCGCCCAGGGACTGTCAGTGCGATGCGAGCCGGGCGATCCGCTGCCCGTCCTCCAACGATCGGAGCTTTTCGTCCTGCCGACGCTCGAAGACGGCTCGCCGTTCGCGGTGGCTGAAGCCATGGCCTGCGGCGTGCCCGTGGTGACAACTCGCGACAACGGCTCGGCGGAATGGATTCGGGAAGGACAGACTGGCTGGATCGTGCCGGCACGGGATGCTGCGGCGCTCGCAGCTGCCCTGCAGGCGGCGATTGCGAGACGCACGCGCCTCGCGGACATGGGTGCCGCCGCCCGCGCCGACACCCTGGCGCGGACCGATCGGCGCTCGCTCGAAGACGTCTGCGCGTGGGCCACGAGCGGGCGGGCGGTCGCGTGACGTCGCGATGACGACCGCTCGCGCTCTGGCGCGTCGCCTGGTTCTCCACCCGACACTCGGGTGGCCCGTACGGCTGGTACGTCCAGGGTGGCCCGACGCGGGCCGGCTGGTCGCACAAAGTCCGGCGCTCCGGCCGCTGCTCGCAAACGCTGCCAGCCGCGCGCCGTCGCGCCCGATTGTCGTCAACGCCGGCGCAGGCGAGGGACTCTATACGACGCTGATTCACCGGCTGCTCTCACCGTCACGGGTGATTGAGTTCGATCTGCAGGTGCCGCCGGCGCGCCTGCTCGACGGCACGGACCACCGGCGCCTCCGTGGATCGTTGACCGCGATCCCGCTCGCGACTCACAGCGCGGACGTAGTCGTCTGCACGGAGGTGCTCGAGCACGTGCCGGATGACGCAGCCGCCGCCGCGGAGATCTCGCGCGTGCTGAAGCCTGGCGGACTTCTGGTGGCCAGCGTACCGACGCCGCCCGCGGTGTTCGATCCAGCGCACGTCCGCGAGGGGTACACGAGGCCGCAACTCGACCGTCTGTTTGGTGCGGCGTCATTGGAAATTCTCGACGAGCGCTTCTCGATGTTCGCGGTCTTCCAGTTCGTTCTGCGGTCGTGGCGCGAGGGACGGATGCCGCTGGCGGCGATTCTCGTCCTCGCCTGGATCGATCGCTGGACCCGGTTCGGACTTCCGATGGACATTGCGGTCCTCGCGCGGCGCGTGGACAGTCATGCAGCCGCCACACCGGGTGATGGCGCGGAGCATCGGTCATGAGCGCGATCGCGGCGCCGCTCTCACATACCGTCGCGACGCGCGAGACCAGCCGTCTACGCGTGCTGTTCGTGCACAGCGGCAATATCTTTGGCGGCGTAGAAAACCTGCTGCTGGCGGTCGCACGCCATCGCGCGGCAGCGGCCGGCTTCGATCCAGAGTTTGCGATGACATTCGAAGGCCGGTTTGAGCGGGAGCTCCGCGGCTCGGGCGTCGTCGTTCACGATCTCGGTCACGTCCGCATCCGCCGGCCCGATCTGGTGTGGCGCGCCCGAGGTCGTCTCGCCCGCGTCGTTCGCGACCGGGCGATCGACGTGGCGGTCACGCAGTCGTCGTGGTCGCACGCCATTTTTGCGGGACCGCTCGCGGCTGCGCACGTTCCCGTGGTTCGTTGGGCGCACGGGCTTCCGCATCGGCACTGGCTCGAACGGCTCGCGGCGCGGCGGCCGCCCGTGCTGTTCGTCGCCAACAGCCGCTTCACCGCGGATGCAGTGGAACAGACGATGCCGGGCGCGCCGGTGCGGGTGTGTTACGGCCCGGTGACGCTCGAGACGGCCGTCTCGGACCGCACGACGATTCGCCGTCAGGTACGCGCCTCCATCGGTACGCCCGAATCCGCAGTCGTGTTCGTCCAGGTCGGGCGCATGGAAGGCGGCAAGGGCTACAGCGAGCACCTCGACGCGCTCGCCCGCCTTCCGTCAGCCGTCGAGTGGGAGTGCTGGATGGTCGGAGCGCCACAAGGCGCCTGGCAGGAGCAGTTCCAGACCGCGCTCGAGAAACAGACGAGGCACGGTGGAATCGATCGTCGCGTTCGCTGGCTGGGGATACGGCATGATGTGCCGGCGATCCTCTCAGCGGCCGATATTTATTGTCAGCCGAATACGTATCCGGAGACCTTTGGTGTGACTTTCATCGAAGCAATGGCAGCCGGCCTGCCGGTCGTGACGTCCCGCATCGGCGGCGCGCGCGAGCTGGTGGACGGCTCGTGCGGTTGCCTGGTGGAGCCTGGCGACGTCGCCGAACTGGCGTCGGTCCTCTCCCGCTTGGCGGCCGATCCCGCCGAACGGGCTCGCTTGGGAGCGGGCGGTCCAGCGCGTGCGCGGCAGCTCACCGACCCGGCGCTGCAGGTGCCGGCACTCGTCAGCCAATTGCGCGACGCCGCAGGCGCGAGGCGAGCCTCATGATTTCGGCGCTGCTGCTGGGTATCGCGACCGCAGGCACGTGCTGGGCGGGCTCGCGCTCGCTGCGCCAGGGGCTCGCGGCACTGCTCCTCGTCGGCTACGTCTACGGGATCGTCCGCGCGAATCTTGCAGACACCTACGCGTACCTGCTGTTCGACGGCGCTGTGCTCGGGCTCTATGCGGCCCAGCTCTGGCGTCCTCTCGCCGCACAGGATCGACAGCGTCTGCACAATCTGCGGCTCTGGCTGATCCTGCTCATCGGCTGGCCGGTGCTGCTGTTCCTGCTCTATCGCACCGACGACCCGCTCGTGGAACTGGTGGGGCTTCGGTCGAATATTTTCCTGCTGCCATTTCTCTTCCTCGGCGCACGGCTCCGCAACAACGACGTCCGCTATCTCGCGACGGTGGTGGCCTTCCTCAACATTGGCGCCACTATTCTCGGGGCGGTGGAATTCTTCGTCGGTGTCGATGCCTTTTTTCCGAAGAACGAGATCACCGAGATCATTTTCAAGAGCCGCGACCTGGTCGGCTGGACGGCGTATCGCATCCCTTCGTCTTTCGCGAGCAGCCACGCGTTTGCGGGAACGCTCGTCGTCACGCTGCCGCTGCTCGTTGGTGCGTGGGTCCAGCGTGACACTGACAAGTGGGAGTCGTACATCTTCCCCGCCGCCATCGTCGCGTCGCTTCTCGGCGTGTTCATGGCTGCTGCTCGCCAGCACATGATCACAGCCGCGCTTCTCGTTGTCGTGATCACATTCACGGGCCAGCTGCAGCGGAAGCACTGGATCAAGTGGGCGGTCGTCGTGCTCGCCGTGGCGTATGTCGTTGCTGGTGATGCGCGCCTGCAGCGATTCAGCACGCTGGCGGACACCGAGCTCGTGAGCGAGCGGATCACGAACAGCGTGAACCGCGATTTCTTCCAGCTGATGGCCGACCATCCGATGGGCAACGGGCTCGCCGGCGGCGGCACCAGCATTCCCTACTTCCTGCGCGACCGGGCGCGGCCCGCGATCGGACTCGAGAACGAGTACGCGCGCATCATGCTCGAGCAGGGAATCCCTGGCCTCTTCATCTGGGCGGTCTTCATCTTCTGGGTGCTGCTGCGTCGCCCGGGCATCAGACGATCTCCGTGGCACGTGTCGCGCATGCTCGCCTGGTGGACGGCGTGTGCCGCGTTCGGAAGCGCCTTCATCGGCACCGGCATGCTGACCTCGGTGCCCCAGAGCGCCATTTTTCTGCTGACGACGGGGTGGATCTCCGTGCCGGCGGCAGCCGACGATCTGGCGATACCGGTCTTCGCGGAGCCGCGTCCGCCCATCCCGGCGCGGCGGGATCGACGCATGGCACCTGCGGCGCTGCGATGACGAGCGCGCCGGCGGCTGTCCCGGCGTCGGGCTGGCAAAACGCTGACTGCGCGCTGTGCGGCGCAGGCGCTCCGTTTGAGACTCTGTTGGAGCTGCCGCATGCCGATGCGCCACGCGGGTGCGCATGGCTGGTGCGATGCCGGAGCTGCGGATTGCGCCGGCTCACGCCGCGCCCGGGACCCGATGTGCTGCCGGGATATTACGGCGGCGGATACAACGCGTTCATCGGGCGAACACGTGGCCGCCTGAAACAGCGCGGTTGGGACCTGCTGCGTGACATGTACGCCGTCGCGCGTGGGCCGATGCGCATCGCGGCACCCTTGTCACGGTGGGTCTTCGACATCAGTGTCCGCGTCGATCGGGCGCGGCCGCCCCGCGTCCTCGAGGTCGGCAGCGGGTACGGGGACCTTCTTGTCTACTTACGCTCGCGCGGTTGCCACGTCCAGGGCGTCGACCTGGATCCGCGCGCGGCTGAAGCGGGAGCGGCACTCGGAGTGTCCATTCACGCGGGTACGGTGGAGACACTCGCCGCGGAC
>JBKPMA010000005.1:0-6703 GCA_046731935.1 Acidobacteriota bacterium | reverse complement strand
CCCCTGGGGTCGGTGGCAGATCCGATTTACTACCTGCCCTACAAACAGCTGCCCTGGTTTATCGGCACGATCGTCGTGCGCAGCGCCGTGTCTGCGGCGCAGCTGGAGTCCGCCGCACGGAGCGCGCTGGCCCGCGTCGATCGAGGCGTGCCGATGCGTCGCGTTCGGACCGGGGCCGCGCTTGCAGCCGATGTCGTCGCTCCCGCCCGATTCGTCACTGTCTTGATGAGCGGATTTGCGGTGGTGGCGCTGCTGCTCACCGTCGCGGGTCTGTACGGCGTGTTGTCGTACATGGTCGCGAAACGGCGCCGCGAAATTGGTGTGCGGATCGCACTCGGAGCGCCGCGCGCTGAAACAATCGGTCTGGTGTGGCGTCGCGCCGCACGACTCGTTGCCGCCGGTCTGTTCGTGGGAACCGGCGCCGCGATCGGCCTCGCCAGAGTCGCCGCGAGTGTGGTCGGCGGCGGCTCAGTCGGACTCCCATCAGTGCTTGCCGCCACCTGGTGCGCGATGGCTGTCACGAGCGCACTGGCGGCCCTCGTGCCAGCCGCGCGTGCCGCATCGGTCGATCCAATGCAGGCGTTGCGGACAGAGTAGCGGCTGTTACCGGTTTATGCCGTCTTCCGTTCGGCGCTACGCATCCGCCGCTGCAGCAAGGCGGCTACGGCGCGTTCCGCCGGCGTAAGGCTGTACGCGGTCGGGCGCGGGCCTTTCGCGACCACGCGCGGCGGCATGGCGTCTCGCAGGTCGCCTTCGAGATAGGTCTCGACGATGGCCGGGTGCACGTAACACTTGCGGCACACGGCTCGCGTATTACCGAGGGAGAGGGCGACTTTGTCGAAGGCCGCGAGCACGTGGCGCCGGGCGGCCGTCACTGATGCCGCCTCCTCCATCTCACACAAGGCCTGCGCCGCCAGCACGGTCCCTGCCCACGTCCGGAAATCCTTTGCCGTGAAGTCCTGTCCGGTCGCAGCCCGCAGATAGTCGTTGACGTCACTCGATTCGACGTCGCGCATCACGCCGTCGTCGTCAACGTACTGAAAGAGCTGACGGCCAGGGAGCTCCTGGCATCGGCGCAGGATGCGCGCAAGCCGCGCATCGCTCAGGACGATGTCGTGGAACTTGCCTGACTTGCCGCGGAAGCGGAAACGTACTTTGGATCCACTGATGCGGGCGTGCGCGTTCTCGAGCGTCGTGAGCCCGAACGATCGGTTGTTCCGCGCGTATTCCTCGTTGCCGACCCGAATCAGCGTCTTCTCGAGCAGCTGCACGACCGCTGCGACCACTTTATTCATCGACAGCTCGGGCTGACTGAGATCGCGCGCGACCCGTCGGCGAACGAGCGGAAGAGCGGCGGCAAAACTCGGCAAGCGATCGTACTTGGCTTCGTCGCGGACCTCTCGCCATCGCGGGTGATAGCGGTATTGCTTGCGCCCGCGCGCATCGCGACCGGTGGCCTGCAGATGGCCGAGCGGATTGACGCAGATCCAGACATCCTCCCAGGCCGGAGGAATCGCGAGCGTGCGGATGCGCCGCAGCTCGCCTGCATCGCGGACGGTGCGGCCCGTCGGATCGACGTACGCAAACCCGGTCCCCGCGCGCTTGCGCCGGATACCGGGTGCCCGATCCGTCACGTACCGGAGGCCGGCAGCCACGGCCGCGCGCACTTCCGGCGTCTGATGCCGGTTGGTGCCAAACCGTGCGCCGGTGTGAGCCGCCTTCGAGTCCACGGAATAGGCGGATAGCAAGGAGTGCGCCGCTGCGCAAAATCGCCTCCGGCGGCACCTCGTGTGTCATGGCGAACACGGCGGCCAATTCCCTCGGCGACATGCAAATGAGACACAGCTCTACCAAATTTGTCAGGCGCTGTCGGCGCCATGGCGCGGTTCAGCTGGCTTCCTAGCAGGACTTACCGAATTGCCAGTCAATCCTGCCGAAGTGCGACCAGGGGCTCGACCCGCGCTGCCCGACGCGCGGGGAGATACGAGGCACCCACGGCGACGGCAATGAGTAAGCCGACGACTCCGAGATAGGTCGAGGCATCGTAGGGAGTGACACCGAACAGCAGCGGCCCGAAGGAGCGGAGAAGCAGCAGCGAGGCTGACACGCCGATCGCAGCCCCCACCGCGACGAGGATCAAACCGCCTGCGATCACCGATCCCATCAGCCTGCCCAGCCGCTCGCCCAACGCGATGCGGATACCGATCTCCTTGGTCCGATCAGTCACCAGGAACGCCAGCACACCGTAGAGGCCAAGGGATGCGAGCAGCAGCCCGCTGACTGCGAACCCGCCAGAGACGATCGCGCTCAAGCGTTCTCGCGCCACGCTCTCGGACAAGGCCGTTTCGAGTGTGCGGACCTTCGCGACCGCCAGGTCCGGATCGATACGGTGAACCGCGGCGATGACGGCCTTCTCCATCGACGCAGGTTGCGCCGTCCGGACGAGCAGCGTCATCGCCCGCTGCTGCAGCCGTCGCTGACTGTAGAACACCGTCGGCTGCGAGGCCTCACGGACCGATCCCTCGCTCACATTGCCGACAACGCCAATGATCGGCAGATAGGGATTTTTATCCTCCATCCAGACTGACAGCGAGACCGCCAGTGGATCGGTGTCACGCAAAAACGACTTGACGAATGCTTCGTTGACGATGAATCCGGCCGCGGGATTAGCGTCGTCGCGATCCGTGAACTCACGTCCGTGGACGACAGGGATCCCAAGCGTCCGGAAGTACCCGGACGTGACGACGCGGATGACGGTGTAAGGCCGCTCGTTCATCGGCCGCTCCGGTGTGCCCAGCCGGTGGAACACCGTGCCTCCCTGCTGAGCGCCTATGACCGGCAGACTGTTCGCCGCGGCGGCCGACTGCACGCCGGGCAGTGCACGAAGCGCCGCGGTCAGTTCCGAGTAGAACGTGACCGAGCGGTCGCCGTCGTATCGCGCAAACGGCAACCCGACATCCATCGTGAGCAGATTGCGCTTGTCCAGGCCGTTGTCCGAGCGGTTCAAGGCGATCACCGTGCGCGCAAGCAGTCCCGCTCCGCTCAAGAGGACGACCGTCAGAGCCACCTGCGCGACGACGAGCGCCTGCCGGACGCGATGGGACGCCGAGACGGTCGGACCACTGGCGCGCAGGGCTGCGACGATGGATTCCCGTGTCACCAGCAGAGCGGGGACCAGGCCTACGATCAGACCCGTCGCGACGGATATCGTCAGCGCATACGTCAGCACCCGCCAGTCCACGGTCAACGCGGGCACTCTGAGCAGGTCTGGCGGGGCGAACGCCACGAGCGCGTCGAGGCTCCAGCGCGCGAGGCCGACCCCCAGGATGCCGCCAGCGAGCGACAGCAGAAGGCTCTCCATGAGGAGCTGCGCGGCGATCGCCCCGCGTCCGGCGCCGAGAGAGGTCCGGATCGCCAGCTCCCGTTTTCGAGAGGCGACGCGTGCGAGCAGCAGGTTTGCCACGTTGAAGCACGCAATCGACAGGAGGACACCCACCGCCGCATACAGCGTCAGCAGCGTCGTCGATACCTGTCCTGTGAGCTCCTCGCGCAGCGAGATGAGACTCACGCCGAAGTGTTTGTTGTACTCGTAGGTTGCGGCGAGCCGCCGTGTGATCGCCTCCAGGTCCGCGCGTGCACCGGCGAGCGTGGCTTCTGGTTTCAGCCGGCCGACCACGTTGACGAAGCGGCCTTCGTCGCGCCAGCGCTGCGCGCGATTCAGCTGGAAGGCACACCAGAGATCCGTTTCCTGAAAGACGAAGCGGAAGCCGGCTGGCATGACGCCGACAATCTGAACGGGATTGTCGCTCAGGCGTACGACGCGTCCAACGATCGCGCGATCGCCGCCGAATCGCTGCTGCCACATCCTGTAACTGAGGACTGCGACCTGTGGCGCCTTCGGCCGATCGTCCTCCGCGCTGATGGCGCGGCCCAACAGGGGCCGCACACCAAGCAGGGGAAAGAACTCCGATGAGACGACCTGTGCGTCAACGCGTGCCGGTTCGCCGACGCCGGTCAATGTGTAGGCCCGAGTCCGCCATGCCGCGAGCGACTGGAGCGTGTGGTTGTCGCGCTGCCAATCGAGCCAGTTGGCCGGAGACACGGAGTTCTGGTCGATGAAGGTGGGGGTGGATCCGCGATCGGTTGAGTTGTAGAAGGTCTCGCGGATGACGAGCAGCTGGTCGCCATGCGGATATGGCAGCGGCCGGACCAGCAGCTGGTCTACGACAGAGAAGATGGCGGTGTTGCCGCCGATGCCAAGTCCTAGCGTGAGTACGACGGCCAGAGCAAACGCAGGACTCTGGCGGAGCGATCGCACGGAGTGCCTGAGGTCCCGGAGCACCGCGTCGGCGATGCGGGCCGTGCGCATGTCGTGCCCTTGCTCCTTCAGCCGTGTCACGTTGCCGAACCGCCTCGCCGCGGCACGCTCGGCTTCGGCTCTCGTCAACCCCCGCCGCATGGAGTCCGCAATGAGTGCTTCGACATGGAATGCCATTTCACGTTCCATGTCACGGTCGCGCGCGCTCCAGAGGAGCGGCGCCAGCAGCCGGCGAAGCAGTCGCGGCACGCGGCGGGCCACCTCACGCCCCTCCCTCGAGCGCCCGCAGAACGCGAGTGATGCCACCCGACAGCCGCAGCCAGCTCTGGAGCTCGGCCTGGACGGCGGTCCGGCCTTTGCGCGTGAGACGATAGAACTTGGCGGTCCGGTTGTTCTCGGTGGGACGCCACTCCGACTCGATCAGCCCGTGTTCTTCCCTCCGGTAAAGCGCCGGGTACAAGGAGCCTTCCTCGACCTTCAATGCCTCGTCAGACAATTGATGGATGCGCATTGCGATGCCGTACCCGTGATTCGCCTCGACGCTGAGCGTCTTGAGGACGAGCAGGTCGAGCGTGCCATGTAGCAGATCCGCGCGTCTCACACCCATAGACGAAACACCCGCTCCAGATGTTCTTCCCTAGAGAGTCTAGCCAAGTGCGAGTAGAGCACTGCCTTACTTAGACTGTCAAGGGAAACGGAACGACAGGGGCTCGGGCTTTCTGGACTTCGGCGTCAGGCTCGTCTCGGCACGTGATGAGTCACTCTCGCAAGCGCGATCCCGCACACGATCAGAGAGAGGGCGATGACACCGAAGAACGACTCCGGTCCGTGGAAGTCCAGTGCCCACACACCCACATATCCGCTGATGACGGCGCCGAGCCGCCCGAACGACGCGCCCGCGCCGACACCGGTCGCCCGAATTCCAGCGGGGTAGACGTGTGCCGCCAGCGCGAACATCGTCGACTGCACCGCGTTGATCAGGCCGCCGGTCACCGTGAGCATGGCGAGAATGGGAAACGCCGCCGCTCCCGGCGCATAGGTCATCCTGCTCATGATCGCGGCGCTCACCGCAGCCATGGCGGTGAACGACAGCATTGCCCTGCGCGAGCCCCATCGCGTGATGCTCAGGCCGCCCACGAGTGCGCCAGCAAGGCCGCCGAGGTTGAACGCCGTGATGCCGGCACTTGCCAGCGACGATGAGAATCCCGCGTCGGCGAGCATCGACGGAATCCAGTTGAAGGCGAGGTACACCGTGAGCATGCAGGACAGGAACGCGGCCCAGAGCCCGAGCGTGTCGACGCGGTAGTCACTCGAGAGCAGCGTGCGTATCGAAGGCCGCTCACCGACGTCGGCATGCTGCGGCACTGTCGCGGCATCAGAGACGGGCTGTCCCATTCGCTCCAGCGTGCGAGCCATTTCCTGACGGCGTTCAGGGTGACGGAGCAGATAGCGTGGCGACTCCGGCAGCAGCCAGCGGAGCGCCACGGCCGCGACGATGGGAAGAATCCCTCCGGCCAGGAACAGGGCGCGCCAGCCGAAGGCGGGAAGCGCGTGGATCGAGACGAGTCCTGCCAGCATCGCCCCTACCGGCGTGCAGACGACGGTGAGGGTGACGGCAAGTGGGCGCATGCGGAGTGGCACGAACTCCGCCGCGAGCGCTGCGGCATTCGGGATTGCGCCGCCCAGCCCGATTCCGGCCGCGAAGCGCAGCAGGGCGAACGCCGCCACACTCTGGGAGAGAGACGCGGCTCCAGTCATCGCACCGAACAGCAGCATGCACCCGAGCAGCGCCGTTCGTCGTCCGAACCGATCGCCGACCAGACCGGCCGTTGCCCCTCCGACGACCATGCCGAGATAGCCGAACGAGACGGCAGGTGCGAAGGCGCTGCGGGGAACGTTCCACTCCCGCATGATGCTGGGGATCGTGACGCCCATCAGCTGAATGTCGATGCCGTCGAAGACGATCGCAAGAGCCGTCAGGACGACGAGCCAGATCTGATATCCGCCGAGCCGATCGATCGCGAGCGGAGGGGTGGTCTGGCGAGGTGCTGTCATGGGTGCCCAGTCGGAAGGTACTCGAGCCGTGCTACTGAGGCGTACACTCGAAGCTGGCAGCGTCTTCGGGATTGCCGGTCCCCTTGTAACGCGCGTACAGAGGGTAAGGGCAGAGCGGCCGGCTTCGTCCCGGAAAAGCGCGGCCGGTAGCGGTCACCGAGTCTGGAGCCGCGTCCTTTTCGACCCATCCCACCAGCGGCGTCAACAGATCGAACCGATCGAGCGCGCGCTCGCCACCACCGCAGTGTCCCATTCCAGGCACGAGGAACAGCCGGCTCCAACCCATGACCGCTTTGCTCCCGCCGTTCGCTGCGCCAAGGCGCTCGTAAT
>JBKPMA010000004.1:0-3972 GCA_046731935.1 Acidobacteriota bacterium | reverse complement strand
CCGTAGGCCTTGTCGGACGAGGCGATCACGATCTGCTCGACGAGCGGGCTCCGACGGCAGGCCTCGAGCACGCACCACGTGCCCTGGATGTTCGACTCGAGCGTGGACAGCGGGTTGCGATTGGCGATACCGACGATCGTCTGCGCCGCGAGGTGGATAACAGTCGTGACCTCGTATTCGCCAAGCGCGCGTTCGAGAAGATCCGCGTCCCGGATATCGCCGCGCACGACCGTGACGTTGTCGACCAGGCCGCTCCGGACCAGCTCCGATTGCGGTACCCAGTCACGCACGAGGCACACGACGTCGGCGCCCAGTGCCTGGAGCCGCTTGACGAGCCACCCGCCGACGAGTCCGGAAGCGCCCGTGACCAGCGTGGGCCGATCGCGCCAGAACTGGCGCTGACCCGCAGTAATCACCTGGGCGCCGTTCACCACGTCTTCCACGCTGCCTGTCCCGAGTCCCAGAGTTGATTGAGCAGCTGGTGATCGCGATACGTGTCCATGCACTGCCAGAACCCGTCGTGCTGGTACACGGAGAGCTGCCCTTCGGCGGCAAGCCGCTCCAACGGTTCTCGCTCCAGCACACACCCGTCGTCGTCGGACAGATAGTCGAGAAACGCGCGATCGAACACGAAGAACCCGCCGTTGATGAGGCCGGTGTGCGTCTGCGGCTTCTCGCTGAACTGCTTCACGTGGTCTCTCCCATCGGTGAGCAGCTCGCCAAACCGCGAGCTGGGGCGCACGCCGGTCACGACGCCGACAGTCTTCGAGCGCCGATGGAACTCGACGAGTGCCCGGATATCCACGTTCGCCACGCCGTCACCGTAGGTCAGCATGAAGCGATCGCCAGTCAGATAGCGGCTCACACGCTTGATGCGCGTCCCGGTCATCGAGTGGAGCCCCGTGTCCGCGAGCGTCACTCGCCAGCCACGTTCGCCGTGTGAGGCATGCAGATCGAGCCGCGAGGCCCCGAGCTCGATCGTGAAATCGTTGTTCATCGCCTCGTAGTTCAGGAAGTATTCCTTGATCCGTTCTCCCTTGTATCCGAGGCACACGACGAACTCGGTGAATCCGTGCGCCGCGTAGCTCTTCATGATGTGCCAGAGGATCGGACGGCCACCGATCTCGACCATCGGTTTCGGGCGATACTCCGTCTCCTCGCGCAACCGCGTGCCGAGACCACCGCACAAAATCACTGTCTGCATGAAGAAAATAGAGCCGCGCCGCGGCTCGGTGCCCAGATTCTATCATCGCAGTCGGGCGGCACCCGGCCTGGGCGCGCCGCGTGATCCCTCGACAGGCGCAGCCGACAATCCGGGAAATCGACCGTGAGGTTGGGGCTGTAGTACGGATCGGCCGAGAGCACCGAGCCCCACTCACGCCGCATCTCATCGATCTCTTCCGGCTGTTGCTGCCGCGGACCGAAGCTGCCGGACTCATGATGGTAGAGGCGAGCGTACGGTGTGTATACGATCCGGTAGCCGGCGCGTCTGACCTTGAGGCAGTAGTCGACGTCGTTGAAATCAATGCGCAGGCGCTCGTTGAAACCACCGACCTGCTCGAACACGGCGCGGCGGGTCATCATGCAGGCGCCTGTCACCGCGGTGTAGTTCCGGACCGCAATCGCTGCGCCGGCATAACCGGTCGACGTGCCGGGATGCTGGTGAAAGAGATGCGCGGCAATGCCACACACACCGGTCACGACGCCGACGTGCTGCAGCCGACCATCGGGATAGTGCAACTTGCAGCCGACCGCGCCAACGCCGGGGTCCTGTGAGAACTCGAGCATCGCCGTCATCCACTCAGGCTCGATCACCTCGATGTCGTCGTTCAGGATCACTAGATGCTCGCCTCGAGCGTGCGAGACGCAGAAATTGAGCTTCCGTGAAAAGTTGAACGGCGGATCGTAGCTATATGAGATGCGCCGGTGCGGGACGGTCCGCAGCAGGTCGAGCGCTTCCTCCGACAGCCGGCCGTTGTCGACGATCAGCAGCTCGTAGTGCGCGTAGGTCGTACGCTCGACGACACTGCGAACGCAGTTGACCACCAGGTCCGTCGTGCCGCCTCGCATCTCGGCCGATCGCCCGTCGGTCGGAATGATCACCGTGACGCTCGGCGTGCCTCGAAGCCGGCGCCGAACGCGCCACAGCCCTGTCGCAAGTCCGGGCTCGACGACGGCGTCGAGCCCACGGCGTGCGACGTGATCGACGAGTGCACGCCGGGCTGCATCGAGCGCAAAGGGCTTGGCGAGTGGATCGGCCGCGGTGGAGCCCTCAATCTTCCGCCAGTGATAGAGAACCTGCGGAATATGCCGCACGCGATCGGATCGCTCCACCGCACGAAGCATCAGGTCGTAGTCCTGGGCGCCATCGTAGTCGGATCGGAACCCGCCGATCGCGTCGAGAAGCGAGCGCCGCAGCACGGCCAGGTGGCACGTGTACATGCAGGATTCGAAATACTCCGGCGACCAGTCGGGCTTCATGAACGCGTCGCACCGGACGCCGCCCGCCGCCAGCTTGTCCTCGTCGGAATAGATCACGTCGGTGTCAGGATGCGCGTTCAACTCTCGCACGACCTCCGCCAGCGCCTCGGGAGCCAGCAGGTCATCATGGTCGAGTAGGGCGACAAACTCACCGCGCGCGACCGAGAGCGCGGCGTTCGATGCGGCCGAGATGTGACTGTTCGCCTCGAGGCGGCGGACGTGGATCTGCGGATGATCCCGATAGCGCGCGAGGGCTGCGACCGTGTCTCGATTGCTCGACGCGTCGTCGGTGATACACAACTCCCAGCGCTCGTAGACCTGTGCTTCGATGGACGCGATGCACGCATGCAGGAGGTCCGGCGGCGTGTTGAATACGGGTGTGATGATGCTGATGAGCGGTCGGTATGGCAGGGCACGGACCTCGTCGGCGAGTGCGTCAAGTTGCGCCCCGCTCTTCGCGTGACGGGCTATCCACGCGCCGTACTCTCGAGTGGCCAACGGAAGGGTTGCCGGCGAGAGGGCGCGCTTTACCGCACCGCGCCACCCGTAGTTCTGCAGTGCCGCGCGCCACTGGTGCCACATCTCCCGCAGCGGACGAGGTCGCCGGAGTGACGGCTCTCCCCATATGGCCCACGCGTGAGCTGGCGATGCGCCTGGCGGTACGGATGTGGAGAGCGTGATGTCGACCAGGCCACTCGGCGGTATCGCAGCGGCGAGCCTGACCCAGCGCCGATCCCGGCGGCGGACGGCCGGCGCCAGCTCGATCGTCCTCGTCGATACTCGCTGCTCGGCGTCTGTCACGCGTATCTGGAATGTGACCGGCGACTCGACCTTCGACCACACCTCGGGCATGAGGCCGCAGTACGCCTCGATCTGACCCGACGGGATCGCTTGGACGCGCCATGACACGGACGCGTCCGGGTGGCAGAACAACGCCTCGAGTGTGTGCGATCGGATCGTGACCGGCTCCATCCAGCGGACGCCGTCATTCAGGGATGCGAACTGCTGTGATGGCTCGATACTCTTCAGAGGAACGCGTTCCCAGCGCACCCGCCGGACGAGTGCGACGAGAGTCCCGGGGAGGCGTGCGGTGTACGATTGGATTCGTTGGACAAATCGTCGGGCTTTGGAGAGAAACATCGTCGCGGGCAGGGCAAAAACGATTCACGGGCTCGTACGCCTTTGCTATCATGCGACGGCCCGGCCTCGAGCAAGACTTATTCTGACCCCCTCATCGCTGGCAGTCTAGGTGCAGGGCGGCACGGTGTAAAGCCCCAGGACAGCGGTCGCGACATGTCTTCCGAGCCAGCGTCGGTCTGTGTCGTTCTGCATTCGACGCAGAACACGTCGGAGACAGCACGCTGCATCGACGCGTTGTTCAACGGCACGCCCGTCGGCCCGGTTGAACTCTTTGTCGCAGACGACACAGACCTGCCCCGGCACGTACCCGATGGTTGGCGCGTGACGTGCGCGCCGGGCCCGGTGCTCCAC
>JBKPMA010000003.1:0-5215 GCA_046731935.1 Acidobacteriota bacterium | reverse complement strand
CCGATATCAAAGACCCGCAACTCGTGAACCCGTGGGGACTGAGCGCGAGCGCCACCAGCCCGTGGTGGGTGTCTGACAATGGCGCCGACGTGTCCACGCTGTACAACATCGCGACCGGCATGAAGGCCCCGCTCGTCGTGTCCGTGCCGGGCGCTCCCACAGGCACCGTGTTCAACAACTCGAACGGCTTCGAAGTGGCGCCTGGCGTGAAGTCACTCTTCATGTTCGCGACCGAAGCCGGAACCATCCGCGGCTGGAACCCCGCCGCCACCGGGACCAATACCTTCGTGCTCGTAGACAACGGTCCTTTCGGCGCCGTCTACAAAGGCCTCGCGATTGCCGTGACCGCGAAAGGCGCCTGGCTCTATGCGACCAATTTCCACGCAGGCACCGTCGATGTGTACGACAGCACGTGGACCCAGGTGAAGGGCGGCTTCAAGGACTGGTGGCTCCCCAAGGGCTATGCGCCATTCGGGATCCAGGTGATCGGCGATTCCGTCTTCGTCACGTATGCGCTGCGCGAGAAGAATGGTGATGACGACGTTCCGGGACCCGGGCACGGGTTCGTGGATCAGTTCGATCTCGCCGGCCACTTCATCCGCCGCGTCGCCTCACGCGGAGTCCTCAACTCGCCGTGGGGGATTGCGTGGGCGCCCGACGGCTTCGGACGCTTCAGCAAGCACCTGCTGATCGGTAACTTCGGCGACGGCCGCATCCATGCGTTCGATTTCAAGCGCCGCGGCCATTTCGGGCGCTTCGATCTCGATGGCCGCATGCGCGACGCGAAAGGCCGCACGCTGGCGATCGAGGGGCTCTGGGCGATCGCGTTTGGTAATGGTGCCGCCGCTGGACCGGCAACCACGTTGTTCTTTACGGCTGGTCCGAACGACGAAGCCAACGGCGTCATGGGATCGCTCGTCCCCGTTCCCAAGAAGGATCACGACGACGACGATGACGACCGCCACGATGACAGCGACAACTGATCTCGCCGGGTCGGGCCTTGGGGGTCGGGCCTTGGAGGCCCGACCCGTTCTCTGCCTTCGTCGCTCACGCTAAATCTGACAAGACAGACCGGAAATCTGCCGAAAAGCGGGCGTGCTGCTGCTACGCTGTGGCGGCAACCGCGCGTGCTCGGCGATGACTCCATTGCGCATCCTCTGTCTCGCTGCCGAAGTTGCGCCGTTCGCCAAGACTGGCGGACTGGCCGATGTCATCGGCGCACTGCCCAAGGCGCTGGCAGCGCTCGGCCACGACGTGCGGATTGTCATTCCCGCGTACCGCTTCATCGAGGATGCGGCCCACGGCGCACACGCGGGGATCACCATCAGCCCGTTGACGCTCAACGTCCCGATCGACGGGCGGACGATTCCCGCGGGCGTCTTCGAGGCGCAGCTGCCCTCGAGCACCGTCAAGGTGTACTTCATCGCGGAGCGTTCGCTGTTCGGGCGCCCGGACGTGTACGGCTACAGAGACGACCCGTACCGCTTTGCCTTCTTCAGCCGCGCCGCGCTCGATCTCGTCATCGCCGCCCTCGGCTGGCGCCCTGACATCGTCCACGCCCACGATTGGCACGCGTCGCCCGCGATCCTCTGGCTCGCCACGGGAACGGCGTGGGACGAGCGGTATCGCGCGATCCCGACCGTGCTCACGATCCACAACCTGCTGCACCAGGGCCGCGCGCCGATGGACGTGCTCCGGTATCTCGGCATCCAGGCCTCACGCCTGTTCGAAGATGGTCCCGGTGAGATCAGCCTGCTCGCGCAAGCCATTTTTCGCGCGACGATGATCAGCACGGTCAGTCCGACGTATTCGCGCGAGATCCTGACGCCTCACGGCGGCGCGGCACTCGACGCCTTGCTCAGATATCGGCACTTCGACGTGCACGGCATCCTCAACGGGATCGATTACGACGTGTACGATCCGGCGCGCGATCCGCATCTCGCCGCCACCTTCGACGTGCAGACGTTGGATCGCCGGCGTGAGAACAAGCGCGCGCTGCAGGCGCGCGTCGGTCTTCCGCAGCGGGATGACGTGCCGCTTCTCGCGATGGTGTCGCGGCTCGACGGACAGAAAGGCTTCGACATTCTCGGGCACGCGCTGCACCTGCTGCTGAACGGGCACGCAGGCGAAGCGCAGGTGGTGGTACTGGGTACTGGCGCGCAGAACTACGAGGCGATGCTGCGACACCTGGCGGAGTACCATCGCGACAAGATGACGGCCGTGCTCGGCTACAACGGCCAACTGGCTCCGCTCGTCTACGGCGGCAGCGACATGTTCCTGATGCCGTCGCTTTTCGAGCCGTGCGGCCTCGGCCAGATGATCGCCATGCGGTATGGGTCGGTGCCCGTGGTTCGCGCGACGGGCGGACTCGCCGACACCGTATTCGACGGCGTGAGCGGCTTCACGTTTCACGACTACAGCGTGGACGATCTGTGGGACGCGATGCGGCGGGCCATCTACATCTACTGGAACGATCGCGACAGCTGGCGTGCGATGCAGCAGACCGGTATGCAGCGCGACTTCTCCTGGACCACGTCCGCGCGCGGGTACCAGCAGCTCTACGAATGGGCCATTGCGCGCCTTCGCGGCTGGTGAGCGTGCTATGTTCAGAAGAGCGCGGCCACCCCGCGCCCGAGGTCATCATGGCGTCCACAATCACCGCGTCCTCCCTGCTCGATCGTCTCCACATCAAAGACGTCAATCCTGGCGCCTGTACCGGGCCTGACGGATGGATTACCGATCCCAGCGGGCACGAGCTGATCTCGCACAATCCAACGACGGGTGAACCGATCGCGCGGGTGGTACAGGCGACCGAGGCGTCCTACGAGCGGGTGCTCAGCGCGGCGACGACGGCGTTCGAGTCGTTTCGGATGCTGCCGGCGCCACGCCGCGGCGCGCTCGTGCGGGATCTCGGCAACGCGCTCCGCGACGAAAAGGAACCGCTGGGCGATCTGGTCAGCCTCGAGATGGGGAAAATACGCGCCGAAGGCCACGGCGAAGTACAGGAGATGATCGATATCTGTGACTTCGCGACCGGCCTGTCCCGTCAGCTCTACGGCCTGACGCTGGCGTCGGAACGGCCTGCCCACCGCATGATGGAGCAGTGGCATCCGCTCGGCGTAGTGGGGGTCATCACGGCATTCAACTTCCCGGTCGCGGTGTGGTCCTGGAATGCCGCCATTGCCGCGGTGTGCGGTGACCCGGTGGTCTGGAAGCCGGCCGAGCCGACGCCCCTCTGTGCGATCGCAGTCCAACACATCGCGAACCGCGTGTCCGCCGACTACGGGCTGCAGGGTGTGTTCACCCTCCTCGTCGGCGCCGGCCGCACGATCGGGGAGCGCATGCTGCACGATCGCCGGCTGCCGCTCGTCTCGTTCACGGGGTCGACGCAGGTGGGCGAGCATGTCGCGTCAGCGGTATCGAAGCGGTTCGGGCGGACGATTCTCGAGCTGGGCGGCAACAACGCGATCGTGGTCACAGAGGACGCGAACCTCGAAATGGCGACCCGCGCGATCCTGTTTGGCGCGGTGGGAACGGCCGGCCAGCGCTGCACGTCCACGCGCCGCATCATCGCGCACAAGAGCATCGCCGGCACCCTGACCGAGCGGCTCGTGCGAGCGTACGGACAGGTCAAGATTGGTGATCCGCTCGATCCGCAGACCCTCATGGGTCCACTGGTCACACCCGACGCGGTCACCAGCATGTTCGCGGCACTCGATCAGATTAAGGCCGAGGGCGGCGAGGTACTCACCGGTGGACGTCGGCGGACCGATCTCGGTCCACAGTTCGTCGAGCCCGTCATCGTGCGCATGCCCGCACAGACCGCAACCGTGCAACGCGAAACGTTCGCGCCAATCCTCTACGTCCTCGAGTACGACTCGTTCGACGAGGCACTCGCGCTGCACAACGGTGTGCCGCAGGGGTTGTCGAGCGCGATCTTCACCGAGAGTATGCGCACGGCCGAGCAATTCCTGTCCGCGCGCGGATCCGATTGCGGCATCGCCAACGTCAACATCGGTACATCTGGAGCCGAGATTGGCGGCGCGTTCGGCGGTGAGAAGGAAACCGGCGGAGGACGCGAGTCGGGGTCCGACGCCTGGAAGACTTACATGCGGCGTCAGACGAATACGGTGAACTGGTCGCCGGATCTGCCGCTCGCTCAGGGCATCAAATTCGGCGACTAGCGCGCCAGCCCTGCCTCAGAACGCCTGCCCGATCGAGAAATACCAGCGGGGCGTTCGATTGGTCCCTCCGCTCGACGGATATCCCAGATCCACGCGGAACAATCCCACCGGCGTCGCGAGACGCAGACCGCCGCCGGTCCCGATCTTCAGCGCATCCAGCTGAATCTCGCTCAGGCTGGGGAATGTGTTGCCCGCATCGACAAACGCGACACCCTTGAACCACTTCCAGATCGGGAACCGGATCTCCTGGTTGAAGATGAAGACATCGTTGTTCCCGAACAGGCCGAGGATGCCTGGCGGCCCGAGCGAATCTTCCGGGTACCCACGCACCGTCCTGCTGCCCCCTGCTTTGAACTGCAGATCCAACTCGAGCGTCGTTGGTGGTCCCCAGGTGGCCAGAGCGCCGAAGCGCACGCCGGTTGCAAGCACCAGCTTGCGAATCGGGATGAACTGGAAGTGCTGCAGCAGCACGCGTGAATAGTCCAGATCCGACCCGAGCCCTTTAAAGCCGAAATCCATTGCGGCGGAGTCGAGCAGCCCTTTGGTCGCGTCGAAGGGATTGTCGCGCGTGTCTCGCGTGATGGCGACACGCGGGCCCACCGTGACGCCGGAGATCACGAGGAGCGTCGCGTCCGACGGCCGATCGATGAGCTTGTCGTGCCGGTTCTCGAACGCGAGGGCCCATGAGAGCTCGAGCGGCGTCTTCAATTTCGTCCTCTGCTCGAGCACGATGCTGGCGTCGCGCTCATCGAGGCGGTAGGGTCCAAGCTCGCCCTGATGATCCTGTTCTCCATTGATGAACAGGTTGGAGCGGATGGGCATCCCGTAGGTGCGCTGAATACCGAGCAGGCCTTGTACGCTCTGACTGTTGCGGTCGCCGCGCACGCCGACACCGGCGGCAATGGCGCGGCCGAAGAGATTGCGGTCGCGGAAATCTGCGCCAGCCCCAGGTGCGTACGCTGATTCCGTGCCGGTCGCCTCCAGCGATTTCGTCATCTGTACGCCGTATCGCACAGAGTACCGGGGTGCTT
>JBKPMA010000002.1:0-4923 GCA_046731935.1 Acidobacteriota bacterium | reverse complement strand
TAGGGGAGTACCTTCGCCAGCCTGCGGGCGAAGCGATCGCCTCGAACACCGCGATCCTCGGAAAAGCGACTCAGTTGGGGTCGCTTCGCCACTCTCAGCAAGCGTCATTGCATCAGGTGCTCAGAGAGTACCAATTGCTTGGCAGCGTGCTCGTGGGATTCGTGTTGGAGGAACTGGAAGCAGCGGGTACGCCGCCGAGGGCGTCCGATGCCGTGCAGCTGGTCTCACGCCTGCATCAGGCAGTTGACGTGCTCTCACAGGCCACCGTCGAGACATTCGTCGGGCTGTACACGAAGACGATCACCGATCAGGCTGAACGCCTCGATCAGTTCACGCGGGTGGCTGCCCACGAGTGGCGGCAGCCGCTCGGCGTCTTGCAGCTGAGCGTTCACTTGCTACGTGAGGCGAAGGTCGATCCCGCGCACGTCGATGGGATGCTGGCCACTGTGGATCGCAACGTGCGACGCCTGATCGAGCTCGCCCAGAAACTGGAAGCGCTCGCCCGCGTCCGCAGCAGCGGGGACAATGCTGTCGTTCAAACGGTCTCAGTCGGCACCGTCGCGCAGGAGGCTGCGCGGCAGTTGGCGGAGATGGCCACAGCAAGGGGCGTCGAGATACGCATTGGCGACACGCAAACAGTGCTGACAGTCGATGTCGGTCGGCTGGAACTGGTGTTCGTGAACCTGTTGTCGAATGCCATCAAATATTCCGATCCGCGCAAGGCCGAACGGTACGTCGAACTCCTCGCTCGATCTCCCGAGAATGGCGTCGTCGAGATCCACGTCCGGGACAACGGCGTGGGTATTCCGGAAGCCGCGCTCGCCAGTATCTTTCAGCGTTTCACCCGTGCGCACGCCGACGATGGTGAGCTCGCGCATGTCGCCGGCATCGGGCTCGGATTGTCCATCGTCGAGGATTGCGTTCGCGCGATGGGTGGACAAATCGTGGTTCAGTCGGCCGAGAAACAGGGCGCGACGTTCATCATGACCCTACCCGTCGGTGACAGTCCAACCGGTCAACCAGACGGCCGCGGCGTTCCAGCCGTGCCCGGCGGCTAGCGCAGGACGCTCGCAGTACTGCTCTGCATCTGAACTGCGCGCATTGCACCCGAATTCACCAGACTGAACATTAGCGCGCCCGATCCGTATGGATCGTTCATGCGATTGAACCAGGTGTTGCGGAGCCTCGCGCGGATGCCAGGGTTCACCACCGTCGCGGTGCTGACCCTCGCCCTTGGCATCGGCGCCAACACGGCTGTCTTCAGCGTGATCGAAGGCGTGCTGCTCAAGCCGCTGCCGTACTTCAACGCCGACGAGTTGGTCGCCATCGACCACGCGGCCCCGGGCGTAAAGATCGAACACGCCGGCTCCGCGCCCTTTCTGTACTTCACCTATCGAGAGGACGGCCGGGTGTTCCAGGACGTCGGGATGTGGAACACCGGCACGATGAGCGTCACCGGGGTCGCCAAGCCCGAGGAAGTTCAGACCCTGTTCGTCACCGATGCCATCCTGCCGATGCTGGGCGCGCAGCCGATGCTTGGCCGCTTGATCTCGAAAACAGACGATGCGCCAGGCGGGCCGGAGACGGTGATGCTGTCGGCGGGCTACTGGCGCTCGAAGTTCGGGGGCGATCGATCGGCCGTGGGCCGCACGCTGATGCTCGACAGCCGCCCTCACCAGATCATCGGCGTCCTGCCCGACTCGTTCCGCTTCCTCGACCGTCCGATCTCGCTCGTGATTCCATTCCGCATCGATCGCAGCAAGGTCTTCCTTGGCCAGTTCAGTTACCGCGGGATGGCGCGGTTGAAGCCTGGTACGACGGTCGCGCAGGCCAACGCCGATGCCGCGCGCATGATTCCGCTCTCGCTGCGCCGCTTCCCGCCATTCCCCGGCGGCAGCGTGAAGATTTTCGAAGAGGCGCGCATCAGTCCGGTCATTCGATCGGTGAAGGAAGAGCTCGTCGGCGACGTCGCGAAGACGCTGTGGGTGCTGATGGCCACCATCGGCATGGTCCTGCTCGTCGCGTGCGCGAACGTGGCCAACCTGCTCCTCGTGCGAGCCGACGCGCGGCAGCAGGAGCTCGCGATCCGGGCCGCGCTTGGCGCCGGCACCGCACGGCTCGCACGCGAGCTGCTCCTCGAAAGCGTCGTCCTTGGGCTGCTCGGGGGTGTCGTCGGGATCGTCCTGGCGTTCGGCGCGCTGCAGCTGCTGGTGGCGCTCGCGCCGGGCAACCTGCCCCGGATGGACGACATCACGATCGATCTGCCAGTGCTTGCGTTCACCCTACTCCTGTCGCTGGTGTCCGGACTGCTTTTCGGCGCGATCCCGATCTTCAAGTACGCGACTGCACATCTCGCGGGCATGCTGCGAGGCGGCGGACGCACGGCCAGCGCAAGCCGCGAGCGGCATCGGACGCGCAACGTCCTCGCCGTGGCGCAGATCGCGTTGGCCCTCGTGCTGCTCGTCGGATCCGGTCTGATGCTGCGAACGTTTCAGGCGTTGCGAGACGTCCGGCCGGGCTTCACGGGAGCCCGTGAGGTGCAGACATTACGACTCTCGATTCCGGACTCCCAGGTGAAGGACGAAACGGCCGCCGTGCGCATGGAGCAGGCAATTCTCGACAAGGTGGCGGCGGTTCCGGGCGTCACGTCGGTCGCGCTCTCCTCGGTCCTCACCATGACCGGTGACGGCTGGCACGATCCACTGTACGCACAGGACAAGGCATATGCCGAGTCGCAGCTTCCGCCGCTGCGCCTGTTCAAGTTCGTGTCCCCTGGTTTCATGAAGACGATCGGCGGTTCCCTGTTGGCCGGGCGCGATTTCACGTGGACCGACGCGTTCGAACAACGGCCGGTCGCCATGGTGAGCGAGAGTCTCGCGCGCGATCTCTGGAACGACCCGTCCGCCGCGCTGGGCAAGTATGTCCGCCCGTACCAGAACGGCTCGTGGCGTGAGGTCGTTGGCGTCGTGAGCGACATGCGCGACGACGGATTGAACAACAAGGCCACGCCGGCAGTGTACTGGCCGCTTCTGACGCGACAATTCAACGAGGGTCCAGACTCGCGCCCGCAGCTCGCCAGAGGCGTGACCGTCGTGATCCGTAGCCCCCGTACCGGCGCCGACGGATTCGTCAACGACCTGAGTCGGGCGGTGTGGTCGATCAATCCCAATCTGCCCGTGAGCGGCGTCCAGACGTTGCAGGAGATCTATGACGCGTCGATGGCTCGGACGTCGTTCACGCTGGTGATGCTCGGGATTGCCGGCGGCATGGCGCTCCTGCTCGGAGTCGGCGGCCTGTACGGTGTGATTTCGTACTCGGTCGCGCAGCGTTCGCGCGAGATCGGGATCCGGATCGCGCTCGGCGCGCAGCCCGGTGCCGTGACCCGTATGTTCGTCACTCACGGGCTTGCGCTGTCCGCGGTCGGCGTGGCGATCGGCCTGACAGTCGCGCTGTCGATTATGCGACTGATGTCGTCGCTGCTCTTTCAGGTGAGCCCGGTCGATCCGCCGACGTACGTCGTGGTGTCGCTCTTGCTGGTTACCGCAACCCTGCTGGCCAGCTACGCTCCAGCCCTGCGCGCCACGAGGGTGGAACCGAGCAGCGCCCTGCGCGCGGATTAGCTTGCACTCGCCTTCGAGCTCGAGAAGGAAGCCGCGCGCGTCCGCTCCGAAATCGAGACGCTCGAAGCACGCAAGAGAGTGTGGGACAGCCAGCTGACATTGGCCACCCTGGTCATCTCGCTGCACGAGCCCCGGCCCACCGTAGCGGGCAGCGAAGGCGGACCACTGCACACCCTCGCGGCAGCCTTCCTCGAAGCGGCCGAGAACTTCGTCACAACGGTCGTTCAGTCTCGACGCGGCCGGCCGCGTTCGGCCTCCGTTTCGGTGAGGCGATGCACCTCTTCGGCCCAGGCGAGGGCTTCGTTGTCGTACTTGAACACACGCGCGTTGACCACGTGGCCGTCTCTGCGAATCGAGACGGTCACCGAACCAGCGGAGCGCATGATCACCGCATCGGCCACGCCGCTCGGCCCAAGTGGCAGACGCCAGAGGACGCGCGGGCCGGAGTCATGCGTCATTGTCGGAGCTCCTGATCAGCGTTCGAAGGTGCCGAGTAGTCATTATCCGCCTCGCTATGCCCTGTAGTGTGTCTGAAAACGTGACCGGCGAGACATCAGGCGATAGGTCCTGAAATCCCTCGAGAGGGAAGGAAGCGTCTTATGAGAGATCGACGAGTCTACGGAACGGCGGCCCTGGTGGGTGTGCTGTTGCTGCTGGGCGTTCGCGGAGCCGGTCAAACGCAACGAAATCCCGCCACGCTCGACGATGTGCTGACCGAGCTGCGAGGGATGCGTGCTGACCTTCTGCGCTCCTCCACAGCCGGTGTGCGCGCACAGTTGCTGACTGCCAGGCTCTCACTGGAAGAACAGCGGATCGCCGATCTTGGACGTCAGCTCGCGAGCGAGCAGTTGCGCCTCGATGAAGCCTCGGCGAAGCGGCGCGAACTGGAGCGAGGCCTGAAGGATTGGGAAGCGGCTCTCTCAACGAACGCATTGCCTCCCGAGCAGCACCGCGACATCGAACCCTCGATGCCCCGTCGCCGCGCCGAGGTGACGCAGATCGCGACGGACGAGCAAGAACTGCGCACGAAAGTCTCAGGTCTATCGAATCAGATTCTCAGTGAGCAAGGGCTGTGGACCGAATTCAGCAACCGTTTGGATGAACTGGAACGCTCGTTGTCTCAGAAGTAAGTCCGACTCACATCGAGAGCGGCCGCGCGATAGCGTTGCGACTGGCGCGCACGCTCTACTCATTGCCGTTCCTGATCGCGGGACGCTGCGGCCTTGTCTATGTCCCAAACGGTTCCGCAATGGAAACACCGGACGTGGATTGCACGTGGCGTCGGTTTGAGGACGGCCACTCG
>JBKPMA010000001.1:0-6997 GCA_046731935.1 Acidobacteriota bacterium | reverse complement strand
GCCTCGGCGGTTGGGGGCGCGAGCCTCGCCCGGCGCGCGATGCCGGCGGCGGCGCAGGCGCCCCCCGGCGGGCCGAATACGAATTGGGCCGGCAACTATACCTACAGCTCGAAGGTGACCGGCGCGTCATCACTGGACCAGGTGCAGGCATTCGTGCGCGCGCAGGTGCACATGCGCGTCTTGGGCACGCGCCACTGCTTCAACAGCATCGCAGACAGCACGTCGAGTCTGCTCTCGGTACGGCCGATGCACGATGTCGTCGCGCTCGACAGGGATGCGAAGACCGTGACCGTGCAGGCCGGCATGAGTTACGGGCAGCTGTGTCCGTGGCTGCACGAGCAGGGGTTTGCTCTCCACAACCTGGCGTCGCTGCCGCACATCTCCGTTGCCGGTGCGTGTGCGACCGCGACGCACGGATCCGGAGTCAAGAACGGCAACCTTGCCACGGCCGTGTCCGCGCTGGAGATCGTTACAGCGGACGGCAGCATTCTTCGTGTCGCGCGCGACAAGGATCCTGCCACCTTCGCTGGATGCGTCGTCCACCTCGGCGCACTGGGCGCGCTCACGCAGGTGACCTTGAACGTACAGCCGACATTCGACGTGCGGCAGGACGTGTACCTCGATCTCGCGATGAGCGCGGTCAGAGATCACTTCGAGGACATCATGTCGGCCGGGTACAGCGTCAGCCTGTTCACCGATTGGCAGAAAGGCCGCGTCAACGAAGTCTGGGTAAAGCGGCGCATCGAGCCAGGCAAGACGCTGACTGCCGAGCGCGTGTTCTACGGCGCGCCTGCCGCGACGAAGGATGTGCATCCGATCGTGGAGCTGTCGGCCGAGAACTGCACCGCGCAGATGGGCGTGCCAGGCCCCTGGTACGACCGGCTGCCCCACTTCAAGATGGGATTCACGCCGAGCAGCGGCAAGGAGCTGCAGTCTGAATACTTCGTCGCACGCACGCACGCGGTCGAGGCCATTCAGGCGGTCGAGCGGCTACGCGACCACGTCAGCCCGCATCTGATGATCACGGAGCTGCGGACGATCGGCGGCGACGACTTGTGGATGAGCACCTGCTACAAGCGCCCGAGTCTCGCCATCCACTTCACGTGGAAGCAGGACTGGGCCGCCGTCAGCAAGGTATTGCCGATGATCGAGCGTGAGCTCGCGCCATTCGACGTCCGGCCGCACTGGGGCAAGCTGTTCACGATCGCGCCGAAGACGCTGCAAAGCCGGTACGAGCGGTGTGAGGACTTCAAGCGGCTTGTCGCGGAACACGATCCCAAGGGCAAGTTCCGCAACGCGTTTCTTGCGACGAATCTGTACGGATAGCAGCGTCACTCCGCTCGCAACGCCTTCACGGGATCGACGTCGCTCGCCTTGCGCGCCGGGATGTAGCTCGCCATCGCGGCGGCTGCGACCAGCAGCAGGCTGACGACGACATAGGTCAGCGGATCGAGCGGGCTGATTCCAAACAGCAGCGATGCCATCACTCGAGTGAGTGCCACAGCGCCGATCAATCCAACGAATACACCAACGCCCGTCAGGATCACACCCCGGCGCACGAACATTCCCGTAACAATTGCGGGAGAGGCACCGAGGGCGACGCGAATGCCAATCTCACGCCTCTGCTGCGACACGGCATAGGCGATCGCCCCGTAAATCCCGATCACGCCGAGCGCGAGCGTCATCGCACCAGCCAACCCGAGCAGCACGAGCGCGAATGACGCGCGTTCCATCGACGCGTCGTAGATCTGACTCATGGTCCGCTCGTTGGCCACCGACAGGCTGCTGTTCACAGCCCAGACGGCGCGCCGGATACTGGCCAGCAGCGTCTCGTGTCCGGCAATCTGGCTCCGGACCGTGAACGTGACCTTGCGCTCGACGGTCAGCTTTCCTTCCTGATACGGGTTTTCACCGAACGTGGGCCAGTAGACGATCGTAGGTGCTGCCACTTCGGCACCGTGCTCGTGGACGTTCTGCACCACGCCGACGACTTCCCGCCACGGCCTTCCAGGGAGGCTCCGGACCCGCTTTCCTATCGCCGCAGCCGCCGAACCCCACAACTCACGGGCCATGTTCTCGGACACAACCAGCACCCGACGGCGCTCGTCAAGGTCGGTCCACGTGAAGTCGCGCCCGGCCACCAGCCGCGTGCCCATGGTGGCAAGATATCCCGGCGAGATGTGCTTGAAGAACCGCATCGGCGGAATCTCCTGCGGCGCGTAGTCACGTCCTTCGACGAACATCACATCCCAGTCGGGTGTGCCGCCCACCATCGGAACCACGGTTGCAAACCCCGCTGACGTAACGCCTGGAACGGCCGACAGCCGACGCACGATGTCGCGCTGCACGCTGGCGACGCGTTCCGGCTCCGATACGAGCGACTCCGGGATCGCCACATCAATCGTCTGGATCCCTTCCGGCCTGGTGAACCCTGGTTCGACTGAATGCAGCGCCGCAAAGGTGCGGATCATCAGACCTGACGCCACGAGCAGGACGAGCGCCAACGCGATCTGCACCACGATCAGGCCGTGGCGCGCGGTACGCCGCTCGCGACTGTCGCTTGCCGTCCGCCCACCGGCGTGAAGCGTGCTGGCGATCTCGGCTCGGCTGTAGCGGAGCGCTGGTAACACGCCGAAGAGCGCGGCCGATAACACCGATGCTGCGATGGCGAAGCCGAGCGCGCGAGCGTCCACGGCGATCTCGTGTAACCGCGGCAACGTGTTCGGGCCGTACGAGACGAGCAAGTGAATGGTTACGACGGCGAGGCCGATACCAAGTACCCCACCCGTCAGCGCGAGCATCGCGCTCTCGGCGAGCAGCGCCCGGACAATGCGCCCGCGTCCGGCGCCCAGAGCCGCGCGGACCGCCAGCTCGCTCTGGCGGCCTTCCATGCGCACGAGCATCAGCGCGGCGACGTTGGCACACGCGACGAGCAGCACGATGCCGATCGCACCAAAGAGCACCCAGAGCACCCCGGCGACGTTGCCAATCACTTCCGCCGAGAGTGGGCGGATGGCCGGCGTAATCCGCCACGTTTCATAGATCGACGGGTCTACGCCTGACACCATCGGCCAGGAGTGCATCCAGATCGGCACCAGTCGCGCGATGTCGGCACTGGCCTCGGCGATCGTCACTCCCGGCTTGAGCCGTCCAACCGTCTCGAAGCCGAATCCAGGCAGCATCAGCGTGCTGCGATCGAACGCGAACGGTACGATGAGATCCGGCTCCGCTGTGACAATACGGAAGTCTTTCGGCATGACGCCGACGACCTCACGCGAATCGGAGTTCACGGTGATCGTGCGGCCGATCACCGACGCGTCCCCGCCGAAGCGGCGCATCCAGAATCCGTAGCCGAGGAGGGCCGTACGTGTCGGTGCGCTGGGCTTCTGATCGGCCGCACCAAGCGATCGGCCAAGGAGAGGCGGGACGGCAAGCGCTTCCAGAAGGCCGTCTGATACGTAGATGCTGCGCACTTCCTCCGGATCGCCTCCACCAGTCACCGTGGACGTGCCCGCGGCCCACACGCCGATGCGGCTGAACGTTCGCGTCTGCTCGGAGTACGTGAAATACATGGACGCCGAGAGTCGAAGGTTGCTGGCGAGGTTGCCCATTCCTGCCGCGCCAGGAGCGGTGTGCTGCAGGGAGACGAGTTCTTCCGGCTTCGGATACGGTAGCGGCTTCAGGACGATGCTGTTGACGATGCTGAAAATGGCGGTGTAGGCACCGATGCCAAGCGCCAGCGTCAGCACCGCCGCGATGGTGAACGCGGGCTGCTTTCGCAACATGCGCGCGGCGTATCGCGCGTCCTGCCCGGCATCGTCGAGCAAGCGCAGCCGCTGCTCGTCGAAAACGGCCTCGGTTGTCGCGTCGTGAGCGCCCAGCTTGAGTCGTGCTCGCCGGTGCGCCTCGCTGAAGGGCAGTCCGGTGCGCACGTAGTCCTCGGTCAGCAGGCTCAAGTGCTCGGCCAACTCGTTTTCGACTCGGCCGTCGTCTCGGCGCCCGAGTACGGACGCCGCCAACCGTTTCACGAAGCGCCGCAGACCTTTCATGCCCGATTCTCCGCCTTTCGCCGCTGTCGAGCGGCGCAATGCTTCATACGATACAGCTTCCTGTTGGGTTCCCAAATGAATCCGGCGACGCCCCTATCTCGCTTCTGGCAAACACGTTCGTGCTGATTTTCGTCTAAGAACGCGTCTACCGAGAGGTGCTCATGAGACGGCTGTTCCTGACTGGATCCCTGATTGTCGCCGCGTTCGCCTGCGCTGCCGATTCGACCCCGGTCGTCAGCGGACGCGTGTCGGATCCAGCAGCCGTCCGCGAGCTGCTGAAGCAGTTCAAAGTACCCGGCGTCAGTATCGCCGTCATCAAGGACTTCAAGATCGTGGCGACCTACGCCTATGGTGTCGCGGACGTCGAGACGGGCGTACCTGTGACGGCCGAGACGATGTTTCAGGCGGCGTCGATCAGCAAGCCCGTGGCCGCGATGGCGTCGCTGAAGGCCGTGCAGGACGGACTGTTCTCTCTGGATCAGGACATCAACACCATCTTGAAGTCATGGAAACTGCCTGGCGGGCCGTTCACGAAGGAGCGGCCCGTCACACCCCGCACCCTGATGAGCCATACGTCGGGCACGGGAGACGGATTCGGATTCCCTGGATACGCGCCGCAGGACGCGCTGCCGTCGATTCCGCAGATCCTCGACGGCGTGCAGCCGCCCTCGAATCTCAGGGCCGTGCGTCTGGAGCGTCCGCCGCTGACCGGTTACAAGTATTCGGGTGGCGGCGTGGAGATCGAGCAGCTCGCGCTGATGGACGCGGTCGGGAAGCCGTTCGCGGAGATCGCGCGCGAATGGGTCCTGGATCCGATCGGGATGACGAACAGCACCTTCGAGCAGCCGCTGCCCTCGAACCGCCAGAAAGCGGCCGCGCGAGCGCACGATCGCGACGGCGCGCGCATGGGCGATCCCTGGCACGTGTATCCCGAGCAAGCCGCTGCCGGGCTCTGGACCACGCCGACCGACCTGGCGCGCTTCGCGATCGAAGTGCAGCTGTCGCTGCTCGGCAAGTCGAATCGGGTGCTCTCACAGACGACCGTTCGCGAAATGGTGACTCCGGTCGGGGTCGGCCCTTTCGCGGTCGGTTTCGAGATGAGCAAAGAAGGCGAAGGCTGGTACTTCAAGCACGGCGGGAGCAACTGGGGCTTTCAGTGCAACTTGATCGCGCACCGCGTCAACGGGTACGGGGCGGTCATCATGACGAACAGTAATAGCGGAGGTGGGCTGATTGAGCCGCTCCTCAAGTTGATTCAACAGGAATACAAATGGGATGCGCTGGACCCGCCGATCCCGCGCCAATATGGGCCGAACTAACCTGGCGGGACAGCCCTGTGCAGTGATCCGGCAGGTCAGCCTCACCGTTCCAGCGTGGGCAGCCGCCGTCGATACCGGCGCGAGAGAGGCAGGCGCAGGCCATCCTGCAGGATGACGGAGTACTCGCCGTTTGCCAGCGTCTCGATGTGAGCGATGCGATCGGCGTTGACGATGACTCCGCGGTGGATGCGCAGGAACGGCGGCGACGGCAACCGATCGGCAGCGCCTGTCAACGTGTTGCGTACGAGAAATGTGTCGCCGCGGGCATGGAGCTCGACGTAGTTGTCTGCGGCCCGGATCCAGTCGATGTCTGCGACCGCCAGAACGACGATGCGCCCGGCCTTCTCTACGACGATGTGTCCGGCAGACGCCGCCGGCGTTTCGGCAACACTGCTAAGAAGCGCGGACAGGCGATCGCGCAACGTTGCGAGCGAATCACCGGCGAGTCGCCGGCGGGCACGCTCGAACGCTTCGGTGAAGCGGTCGTCGTCGAACGGCTTGAGCAGATAGTCCACCGCCGCGAGCTCGAAAGCGGTGACCGCGTACTCGTCGAAAGCGGTCACGAACACCACGGCCGGCAGCTGGTGAGCGCCGATGGCACGCGCCACCGCGAGCCCGTCGCGTCCCGGCATCTGGACGTCGAGGAAGACAAGGTCGATGTCGCCCCGGCGGAGGGCCGCAAGCGCGGCGTCGCCATCATCCGCCTCTGATATCGAAGCCACCTCGGGACGGCACCGCAGCAGCGCGAGCAGGCGCCGGCGCGCCGGCGGCTCGTCGTCGACGACCAGGACGTGGATGCTCATCGAGGCACTCATCGAGGATTCACGGCGAGCGTCGCAGCCTCTTTGTCCGACACGGCTGCGAATCGCAGGGGCAACGACACCTCGACGACCGTGCCGTCCGCGCCAGGGACAAACTCCAAACGCTGTGCATCTCCGTACAGGTGCCGCAGACGTGTGCGGACGTTGCTCAGGCCGACTTTGCCGGCTCCCCCACCGCTTGCTCCTGTCGCCGTGTCACGAACCTGACGGCGGGAATCATCCCGCGGCCCGGCGCCGCGATCGACGATCCGCAGATTCAATGTGGAGCCGTCTGCCCGCGCTGTGACTTCGATGCTTCCAGGACCGGGCCGAGCCGCGAGGCCGTGGCGTACGGCGTTCTCGAGCAGCGGCTGCAGCAGCAGACCTGGGACCAGCGCCTGCCGTGCCGCCGCGGGCACGTCAATCGTCACGGAGAGGCGATCGCCGAAACGCACTTGTTCGATTGCGAGATAACTGCTGGCGATCTCGAGCTCGCGCCAGAGCGGGATCTCCACGGCGTTACGCTCGTCGAGCGCGTTGCGCAGCAAATCGGCGAGGCGGGCGACCATGCGCTGGGCGGCGGCCGGATCGTCGGCGATCAATGTCGAGATCGCGTTCAGCGCGTTGAACAGAAAGTGCGGCTGCAGCTGCCGGCGCAGCGCGTCGAGCTGTGCGTGAGTGAGGTGACGTTCGAGCTCCACTTCGCGCTCGAGTCGGACGCGCGCCCACGCGATGGCGCCATCGCCAACGATCAGCGCAAAGTACACGACCACATTGGCGTAATACGTGCGCACGAAGAACCTGCGGCCGCCTTCGACGAATATGTGAA